>JAOUJM010000021.1 GCA_029883265.1 Gammaproteobacteria bacterium | reverse complement strand
TCGTACGTTTTCATAACTAGCCAAACGTACAAATGCTAACTCATTCTCATTCTTGGTTTGAGTATTTAAATGCTCGACCTCGACAAAACTTGTCGGCAATTGGCTGCGTGCAAATGCAGTTCCACGTATATCATGAATGTCACCCAGTGATTCTCCCGCAGCAAGGCGATGCGCAAGCTCAACCACCTGGCGTTCAGCATTTCCGTAAACCAACATGTCAGCTTTTGCATCGAATAGAATCGATCGACGAACTTTATCCGACCAATAATCATAGTGCGCAATACGACGCAAGCTAGCTTCGATACCACCAAGTACAATCGGTACACCCTTAAAAGCCTCTCGGCAACGTTGCGCATAGACAGCACTGGCATAATCGGGTCGTTTGCCTGCTTCACCGTCAGGTGTGTAGGCATCATCGCGGCGGATTTTTCGATCCGCGGTGTAGCGGTTCACCATGGAGTCCATATTGCCTGCCGTAATACCAAAAAATAGATTTGGTCGACCCAAGCGAGAAAAATCCTCAGCTGATTGCCAATCGGGTTGCGAAATAATTCCAACCCTGAATCCTTGAGCTTCTAGCACCCGACCGATCACGGCCATACCAAAACTTGGATGATCGACATAAGCATCACCCGTGATAATGATCACATCACAACTATCCCAACCCAACTCATCCATGGCTTCACGACTCATGGGTAATTGTTTGGCAATACCAAAACGCTTGGCCCAGAAAGGGCGGTAAGAAAAAATATTTTTTACAGTTGCACTCATTTATGAACCAATCGTTTTAACTAAACGCGTCGACAAACATTTTAATCGCCACGACGCTTAACACCGCCGCAAGAATTAATTCCAGTCGGCGCACTTGAATCTGATGACTTAGCTTTGCACCCAATGGGGCACACAGCATGGCACTAATGCCAATACCAAAGAATGCTGGCCAGTAAACATAACCAATGGTTTGTGCCAGTCCTATTGGTGCGCTTGTGACTAAAAATCCGCACACACTGACAATGCCAATAACAAAACCACAAGCCGCAGAGGTTCCGACAGCAACTCGCGCCAATTCTCCGCGCAAAATTAAGTAGGGTACCGTTAAAGTGCCACCACCCGTACCCGTTATCACCGACCAAAATCCAATAAAACCCATCACAGGTGGCAATGGTGGCGTCCATCGCTGGGTACTTATGGGTTTGCGCCGAAACGTTTTATAAACCAAGAGCGTGGCCAATACACCAAATACAATCATTAGATGCGAAGATTGAGCTTTGAGCGCGGACAACACACCGATAATCGCGCCGATAATTAACCAAGGTATGATGCTTTGCAGCATGGGACTATTCAGTGAACCATGACGATAATGTGCATAGCTCGACATTAAAGCGGTTGGTACCATAATCGCGAGCGCAGTGGCAATCGCCAAATGCATGGCATGATCTGCATACCCCGTTTTGCTTTGCAAATACCAATTCAAGGCAGGCACAACAATAATGCCACCACCTAAACCAAGCAAACCAGCGATTATGCCAGCGCAACAACCGCAAACAATGAAAAAAAGAATATCCAAACAGAACTCGATTATAGTGGTGGCGTAATTGTATCTGAGCGACGTTGAATCACTTCTGCTAGTTGCAGTTTATCGTAAAAACGACGATTGGATAAGTAAGTCAATACGGTAGAAGTGCTTGATGGGCTAAAAAAACTATGAAACTCGGCAATAACTTCGCCATTGTTAGCAATATTCCAATCACTATTCCAATCTTCCATGGTATTAAAATCCAATGGAAAGTCGAAGGTATTGTAGTCGCCAATTTTATCAATGGCTTTTGGCGTTATAACTGCGCTCCAAACCACCTTACTTGGCGTGGAACCAAAAGGATCAATTAAACTGGGAGGGATTGCGGAATCGGCAGTAAAATCGATACGGTACAACTTGGTTTGACCAAATACAGGGTCACTCGTATTTCGCCATCCGCTATTAACGGTTCCGAGAGCAGCCATTGAACCCGCACTTATAACAAAATCATTATTGGGTATTTGTGGAATATATAAATCGACGCTAATGGATTCCGCACGTTTAAACGCTTTAATTGAACGCCGCGAAATTGGGTTGTTAGCAAACCTGGCGTCACGAACCACCAACTCTACTTCATGACCTTCATCTTGTTTTTGAAAAAACAAACCCACTGAATTTAAATTGGCATCATAAATATATTCAGGAATAGGAATAAAATCGAATTGAGTCACGGCTTGAGCACTTTGTTTCGCTTCGTTCAACGTTAAATAAGTGCCGTTTTCACTAAGAAAACCTGCACGTGCGCTCCAGCTCTCTTGCGCAGAAATATTTTCAATATTGGACAGCTTAACCGACGACTGCAAACTCGGGATTGCAAAAGACAAGGCGGTCGTGCCTCGACTATCATCGTTCGGCAAGTAACTAATTTTTAATGGTGAACCTATCGCAGTGGCACGATTGGAAAAATCTCGACCACGTTGAATATAGAACTGTTCGGGAATCACTTTGTTTTGCGCGTTAAATGACCCCATGTAAGATAATGTATCGTGTTTACCATGTGGTACTTCCAAGGCAAACGATTCCTGTCCCTTAACCGCATCACCGCTGCTTAAACTAACCACTGCATGACGCTGCTGATTACTCTCCACGCCATTGATTTCGCCGAATACCCGTTGTGTACTTACTTCAGACTTTGGCTTTTTACAAATGTGTTCAACAAAATTCAGTTCCCGCACGGTGCCACGATAATAAAAAATCTTATGTGGCTCTTCTTCCAGCCTGGAATGACAAACAAACACCAATTCATAGCGGCCCTGTGCATCTTTTACAGTTATAAGCTGCGCATCCAGGCGTGCTTGTGAGTTTTTTGTAACACTCACTTCCCATACACCTTCACCTGCGTCACGATAAGCAAAAAAGAAGGCATTGGTGCGGGTATTCAAAGATGATGCGGTACGATCAATAGTTTCAACCGTGCACGCACTTATACTGAGAAGCACTATCAGAAGTAGCAATAGAATTGCAGACGATGGTTTTGTCATAGTAATGATCGACCCTACTCATCACGCTTTGTCAGAATCAATTCGCCACTGGTAGTACAGGCGATTTGCCAGTCAGCAGCGATAAAACTGGTGGCGACTGTTTCACGGATTAACAACGGCCCTTTAAGGCAATCACCGGGATTAATATACTCACGTTCAATTAAGCCTGCCTTTTGCTCCTGGCCTAATATTTCAACCGCTTGAACCTCACCAATACGATTATTTTTAAGAGTCGGACTAAATCTATTCACTGCACCAGGGGCGGTAGCGGATAAGTTAATATTCACCAACTCCAATGGCAATTTTAGATTATGACCGTAATACTGTGAATGGGTAAGCGCAAACTGCGTGATCAATTTGGCAATTTCGCCTTGCCATTCAATAGTCAACCAAAACGATTGCCCTTGATAACATAAGTCCACACTGTATGCATAATTAATTGCTTGTTTATCAACACCTTCCGCTAAAAGTTCGGTTTCGGCGATGAGCTGTAACTGTTGTAGTACTGTCTCGATTTCAGATGTAGCGACAATTTCCAGCGGTTTTGCCATGGTTTGACTTAATTCGCGTGATTTTGGCGCTAATAACATGCCCAAGGCCGACAATACGCCACTATTGGCTGGGATTATTGCTCGTTTCATGCCTAGCGCATCGGCCAAGGCGCATACATGCAGCCCACCAGCACCGCCAAAAGAAAATAGGGTGAACTCGGTGGGATCAAAACCTTTTTGTACGGAAATAACACGTAAGGCATTGCTCATGTGCTCATTGGCAATTTCTATAATTCCAAGCGCCGTCTGTTGCAGATTTTGACCGAGGCGATTAGCCAGTTTTTCTATGGCATGTTGGGCCGCTTGCAGATTTAATTTAACTCCGCCCGCAAGACATGTATCTGCTGGTATTCGCCCTAGAACCACATTAGCGTCAGTAACCGTAGGCTCTATTCCACCCTGGCCATAACAAGCCGGACCAGGTGAGGCACCAGCCGATTGCGGTCCTACTTGCAATAATCCACCACTATCCAGCCAGGCAATAGACCCTCCGCCAGCGCCTATTGTATGCATATCCACCATGGGAACGGCAACGGGATAATTCGCCAAACGACCTTCATTACTCAGACGTATTTGTCCATCGAGTAACGCAACATCAGTGGAGGTTCCTCCCATATCAAACGTCATAAGACGCTGATAACCACTCGCTTGCCCAATAGCTAGCGCCGCTTGCAAGCCACCGGCTGGACCGGATAACAATAATCGCACCGCATGTTGTGCTGCTTGTTCAGCACTAATTGTACCGCCACTGCTTTGCATAATACTCAATGGCACGTGATGCAAGGCCTGTTTTAAACGCTGTAAATAACCTTGCATTAATGGTCCAACGTAGGCATTTAACCAAGTCGCCATACCCCGTTCGTATTCCCCGCGATGCGCCAATACCTGATGCGAGCAACTCACAAAATACGATGACTCCAAGGCTTGCGCTAAACGCTGTTCTGCTTTGGGCTCAAGGAATGAGTAAAGGAAATTAATTGCCACTGCTTGCACGGATGTTTGCCCAAGCTGTTCAAGCAAGCGTTCGATATGTTCAGCGCTCAGTGCTTGTATTTCCTTGGCTTGCGCATCTAGCCGATACGGCACGGTGAAATAATGGGTGGTATCCAAAGCGGATTCGCTTGCGCTTAATTGAAGCTGATAAAGTTCACTGCGCGCCTGGCGACCGATTTTAAGAGTGTCACTAAATCCTTGATTGGTAATAAAAGCCGTGCTAACACCCTTAGCTTCAAGCACTGCATTGGTGGCGACCGTGGAGCCATGTACCACTTGAAGATTGCTCGCAGTTAAACCTAAGGCGTGGACACCTTGTAAAATCGCTTGCTCGGGGGCGTGGGGCGTGGAAAGGCATTTATGTAAACGAATATTATTATCATCATCAATTAAAACAAAATCAGTGAATGTTCCCCCAGTATCAACTCCTAACCACATCATCAACCTCAACTCGATTACGTCCAGCGGTTTTAGCTTTATACATGAGTTGATCGGCCTTATCGAGTATTTGACTCATATCCGCATGTGGCTCCAGCAAAGCCAAACCAATGCTAATGGTAATCGTCAATTCCAATTCGTTGATAATAATGGGTTCATTTTCCATTTCTGTGCGAATACGTTCTGCAATAATGCAGGCTTTTTCATTTGTTGTTTGGGCAATGACAATTATGAATTCCTCACCTCCAAAGCGTCCTACGGCATCGTTTTCACGGGTGGCATGTTTTATTCGGCGTGCAACTTCACGTAATACTTCATCACCGACCAAATGTCCATACTGGTCATTAACTTGTTTAAAATGATCCAAATCTGACATGAGAATATGCACGGCCTCATTTTCTTCCTGTTTACGTTTGATCAGTGCAAAAATTGACTCACGGGTCAACAGTCGAGTAAGACCGTCTTTTTGCAACTTCACTTCAAGCCGCTCTGCTTTATGCTGAATTTTTTTCAACGCACCAACCAACCCAAAAATTTGAGCATTGTGATAGCACTCAATCGCAAGACTCATATCAAAGAAGGTAATTTTCAGAATATAGGCAATTAAAATATCCCGCTTTGATGAATGCATAGGGATTAAATCTATGATTAACTGCTGCAAAATGCGATATGCGCACATATAGACAGACAAGCCAACTCCAGCATAAACATGAGCCATGCCTATGCGTAAGCGTGATTCAATATAAGGCTGCTGATCAAAGTTCCGACCTAGGCTGTTTAAATATTGGGTTTGTGTGCGTTTTAATTTTTCCAATGAATGGTGATTTTTCAAAACTTTGGTCACTTCATTGCTTTGGAGCAATAAGCGATAAAACTGATCAATAATGTCTTTCGCATGAGGTCGCAAGACCCTTGCATGAAGGTGTTCACATAGTTGATGATCGGCTTCACCTAAACCGAGCATAGCCATGCGTTCACGCATTTGTTGCATGGTGATGCCAAAGGTCTCAAAATAGTTTTGATCTTTTTCGTTCATAAGCTCAGCGGTGTTTCCTTTACCTTGCTGCAAGATTATGGTTTTCCTCCAGTTTTCATAGCGGCATTAGCTTTGCAAAACTAAAACATAAACCGATGTATTACACTATGAAAAATGACGCTTTAATCGAATTACACCAGGTAAGCCGCTTTTATAATCAACAAGCAGCAGTTGATAGCATTAGCTTTTCTGTAAAACGCGGTGAAGTGGTGGGTTTTCTTGGACCAAATGGTGCGGGCAAATCCACAACCATGAAAATGATTACCGGCAATCTGGCGCCGACGAATGGTCGGATTATCGTTAACGGTATCGACTTATTAGACCAACCCAAACAAGCTAAATTGAATTTGGGCTATTTGCCAGAACAACCTCCACTATATCCAGAACAAAGCGTTGACGAATACTTGCTTTATTGCGCACGTTTAAATCGAATCCCACAAAACAAATTATTGGAGGCTATTTATCGTGCCAAGGAACGCTGCGGCTTGGATCACGTGGGCACACGCTTAATCGGCAACTTATCCAAAGGTTTCCAACAGCGCGTAGGCATTGCTCAAGCCATTATTCACGCACCAGATGTGGTCATTCTCGATGAACCCACCGTCGGTCTTGACCCCATCCAAATTCGCGAAATACGCGCATTAATTCGCGAACTCGGCGATGATCATTCGGTCATTTTGTCCACTCATATTCTCCCAGAAGTGCAATCCATTTGTGACCGCGTTTTGATTATTCACCAGGGAAAAATTATTTTCGACGATGCCGTGCAACAACTCAGTGATAAGATGCAAATTAGTGAAATAATGCTAGGCTGCGAAACGTTTGTTGACGAGAATATGCTTCGAGCCGTCGACGGTGTTATCGACATCGAGGTATTGAACTCAAATCAAACGTGTATTCGTTTTCATGCGGACCATAATCCCGCTACTGCAATTGCACGTTTGGCGGTTGAAAACCATTGGGGTTTGTACCAACTTTGCCCTCAAGGCTTAAGTTTAGAAGAAATTTTTATTCAACTCACCGATGAGCAAAACATCGAGACCGAGGCCAAGTCAATATGATCTGGACAATAGCCCAACGCGACTTACAAAGTCTATTTTTCTCGCCACTGGCGTGGATAATTCTCGCCATGAGTCAAGTCATTCTGGCCTATTTATTTATTCACCAATTGAATCAATTTCTCGATTTGCAAGCACAGTTTGGCGCCATGCAGAACGCGCCGGGTGCCACCGAAATGGTGGCCATGCCGACCTTAGCCAATATTGCGATTATTTTATTATTAATCACGCCACTATTAACCATGCGCCTCATTAGCGATGAACGCCGCCAGCACACCTTGAGCTTGTTGTTTAGCGCTCCCGTTTCCATGAGTGAAATTATTCTCGGCAAATACCTCAGCATGTTGCTATTCATGCTTTTGGTTATTAGTCTGTTTAGCTTAATGCCCTTAAGTCTTTTGATTGGTGGACGCCTGGATTTTGGTTTATTTGCAAGTGGATTGCTAGGACTGCTGTTACTACTCGCCAGTTTTAGTGCGGCTGGTCTATACGCCTCTTGTCTGACTGAACAGCCCGCAGTAGCCGCCGTTATTAGTTTTGGTTTTTTAATTATTCTATGGCTAGGTGATTGGGCAGTGCAAACTGACAACACCCTAGCCAGCTTGTTTGCCTACATTTCTCTACTTACTCATTATGAGCCTTTGCTACAAGGTCAAATCAATAGCGCCGATTTATTTTATTATTTATTATTTAGTTTAACTTTTCTTGTCTTGAGCATTCGTCGTTTGGATGCGGATCGTTTGCAGCACTAATTATGCAGATATCACCAAAACTCAAACGACGCCTGCGCATACAACACGAGTTATTCGTGGTGTTGTTTCTCCTTTTTGTTTTTTCCCTAAGCTGGCTCGCCAGCATAACTAACCAACATTGGGATTGGACTCAAGATCAACGCAATAGCCTAAGTGACAGCAGTGTCTCTGTTGTCAAACGTATGTCGTTTGCACTAAACATTCAAGCTTATGTCAGCGAAACCAATAGTGAAATGCGCCGGCAAGTCGAAACACTGATCGGTCGTTACCAACGGCATCATGCCAACATAGTCCTAAACTTTATCGACCCAAGCAAACAACCTGAATTAGTTCGCAAACACGCTATTAGTGCGGAAGGTGAGCTCATTCTCGAGTATGAAAACCGTACGGACCGTCTGAGTGAAATAAGTGAGCAGGGTTTCACGAACGGCCTGATGCGTTTATTACATAATAGCGAAACCCCGGTTTTGTTTTTGGAAGGTCACGGCGAACGCTCGCCTCATGGGGGCGCTAGTTATAATTACCTCAACTGGCGCAAACAACTTGAGGCCAAAGGATTTAAAATAAAATCCATTAATCTTGCTAGTAACAAACAACTTGAGGAACAAACCGGCTTACTCATTATTGCTGACAGTAAACAGCCTTTACTTGCCAATGAAAAAACTCAAATTCGAGAATTTTTAGACAAGGGCGGTAATTTACTCTGGTTGACCGAACCGAAAAGCAATGGACATTTGAATTTTTTAGCCGAATATTTAGGTATAGAGATGTTACCTGGTACTATTGTTGATCTCAGCGCACAACTTGTGGGCATCGAAGATCCTCGATTCGCCATTGTTAGCGATTATACACAACATCCCATCACCTTCGGTTTTAACTTAACCACTGTTTTCCCCATTGCAAGAGCTTTAGAATTTAATGGCGATGAGCAATGGGATAGTGAGGTTTTTTTAGAAACACTGCCCCGCTCCTGGTCAGAAACCGATGAGTTAAAGGGAGAACTGGTTTATGATAGTCAACACGATATTATTGGCCCATTGGGCATTGGCATTGCCTTGACTCGGCCTTTAACAAAAGACCAATTCGACCAGGAATTTGAAAAAAATAATGATGTCGGAGTAGGCGATGCTCTAGCCATCGACGATGAACCATTGAGTGACGATACGCAACAAGCCATGCAACGTATCGTTATAATTGGTGATGCGGATTTTATTTCTGATGCATACTTAGGCCAGGCAGGCAATCAAGAGCTCGCAATAAATATTGTTAATTGGTTGAGCGAGTCCGATGACTTACTGAACATACCTGCAACAATTCCTTTTGATGCCAATTTGCAACTTTCAGTCAATGAAAAGCAGGTACTTTCAGTGCTATTCATGGCCCTAATGCCCATCGTATTACTCGCCATTGGCTTGGCTATTTTCTTTAAACGTCGCAGAGCATGATTAAATCTTCGACCACTAATATCATTTTGTTTGTATTAATTTGCGTCATACTCGCTAGTATTTATGTTCTTCTAGGCAAGAAAGAAAAAACATACATACTTAGTCCCATGCCTGAAATAGATTCTATCGCTCGTATCTCTATACAGCAAACAGAACATTTATTGATCTTCATCAAACAGCAACAACAATGGTTGCTTTATATTGATAATCAACAAACACCTGCCGAACGGGTAGCGCCAAAAAAAATTGAACGCTTGCTTAATCTTGTTAGGCTTGAAAGTGAACTTGCTTTTGAGGCGCAAAACGAGCAATTAACGCTACAACAATACGAGCTTTTCCCACCTCGTCTGGTCATTCGTTTTGACCAACAACAGCTAAACATTGGTGGTCTTCATCCTCTGAAAAAGCTTCGCTATTTCATGATCAATAACACGATTCATTTGGCACACTTCCCAGCATTCGATTTGCTGGTGCAGGCGCCGGAGTTTTTCCTGCAGCCATGATCGAATATTCTTTTGCATTAGGTTATACTGCCCATTTGACCACTGAAAAATTATGCCAGAATTACCTGAAGTTGAAACCACTCGTCGCGGCATATCTCCGCATATACTCAATAAAACCATTCAACAAGTGATTATTCGTCATCATGGTTTGCGTTGGCCCGTCGACAAAGATCTGCCGCAGTTACTGCAACAACAATCAATAAATACAATCGAACGTCGCGGTAAATATTTAATTTTTTCCTTGGCAAACGGCTCCATCTTATTACACCTGGGCATGTCTGGCAGCCTAGCCATTGTCAATACCAATACCCCCATCCGTAAACATGATCATGTGGATATTGTTTTTAACGATAACACCTGTTTACGTTTTCACGATCCACGACGTTTTGGCGCCATTGTTTGGACGACTCAAGCAATTGAAGAACACGATTTACTTAAAAGACTTGGCCCAGAACCTTTGACCAATGAATTTAACGCTGATTATTTATGGCAACACTGCCACAGGCGAACAACAAGTATAAAACAGGCCATTATGAACGCCCATATTGTCGTCGGCGTAGGTAATATTTATGCAAGTGAAGCTTTGTTTCTAGCAGGTATTCGTCCGCAACATAAAGCAAATAAACTATCCAGAATGAAATGTCGACTACTCGTTGATGCAATTAAACAAATATTACATCAAGCCATTCAGCAGGGTGGTACCACCTTAAAGGATTTTTTGCAGGCCGATGGTCAAGCCGGTTATTTTACCCAATCATTATGCGTTTATGGTCGCGAAGGCCTAGCTTGCGAGATTTGCAATTCCACCATCAAACAAATAAATATAGGCCAACGCAGCAGCTATTTTTGCCCTAAATGTCAACAATAAGCCTATAAAGTTTAGACTTCTTAGAACCGATATACCGCTTGAGGCAAGCAACCTAATTTACTAAACATCATGAGTAATAAATACCGCATACTAGTTGTTGATGATGAGGAATTGAATTTCGATCTAATGAAAGTCGCACTCAAAACGCAATTTGAATTAAGCTACGCGCCTTCCGGTCAAGAAGCTCTGGAAAAAGCTAAAACTGAAAAACCCGACGTTATTTTGCTCGATATACAAATGCCAGGTATGGACGGTTACGAAACTTGTCGCCAACTAAAATACGATGCAGAAACCAGCGGCATTCCTGTTACATTTGTTTCCGCACTCGACAGCCTCGATGAGAAACTAACCGCTTATGATGCGGGCGGCGACGACTATATTGTCAAACCATTTGAAGCCGAAGAATTGCAACGCAAAGTAACCGTTTCCTTACAAAAGAAACAAGAACAAGAAAAACTTCGCCAAGATGTATCAACCGCAATGGACACCGCGTTACAAGCGATTACCAACACCGGCGAAATTGGCATTGGCTTGAATTTTTTAAGCCGAAGTTTTTCTTGTGCTGATCAGCCAACCTTAGCTAAAAGTCTAATTGAAGTTTTTGGCGAATTTGGTTTGCGAGTATTTGTTCAGATTTACGGCAAGGAAGGCATGGTCGAATTAGACACCGATGGTGTTGTTTCACAACTTCAATCTAATTTACTCACTAAGGCCCGCAATAAAGGCCGACTCTTACATTTCGGCGCACGAACGATTTGTAATTTTGACCGAGTATCTGTGCTTTTCAAAAACATGCCGATCGAAGATGAAGATCGTTATGGTCGTTACAAAGACAATATTGCGCTTATTGTTGAAGGCGCAAACGCGCGTGTTAAAGCCATCGATTCCGAACTAGAAGTGAAGCGACAACAATCGGCTTTACTCGCCATGATCAATACTACGCGGGAAGCCTTAGCAGATATCGATATGAAATACCATGAACATAAAACCCTAAGCACACGCATTCTGGAAAACCTTGTCACCAATATTGAAGAAGCCTTTATCAGCCTCGATCTCACCGAGCAGCAAGAAGAACGTTTATTGCAAATAGTCAGTGAATCTTCTGAAAAAGCACTGACCTTATACGATGAAGGTTTAGAGGTGGATAATAAACTAGCCAAAGTCATGCAACAGCTTCGTGATGTTCTTGGCAACCAGGCTGCTTAAACCAATCACTAATTATTCAGCACAGTCTTTTACTCTGCTTGTTTTTTTGCTTCACATTCCAGAAATACCAGGTGTGGACACTTCGCGCAGATGGACGCATCAAGATATTGGCCGACAATGTGAGTAACGGCTTCGGTTTTACTGGTAAACAAATTCTCTATGCCAATAATCTGCATGGAACCACCTTTAGTCAAATCACTTTGCACAGCTTCTTTTACATTGTACAAAAACATATGGCCACCAACGTCGCGGCGAAATTTCGCTTCTTGTTCGAGAAACTCTGCACCTTCGGCATCGACAAAATTAACACCTGACATGACAATTAATATTTGTTTCTGACTCGGATTTTGTGTGTAGAAATTTCTCACCGTTTCTCGCACATGCGCAACTGCGCCAAAAAACAAAGAACCATCTATTCGAGCAATTTTAAACTGCGGACATTCAATTAAATTTGGATCGGTATTAAATTTTCGTTTTCTTAATTTTGGATCAGGCACACGCGTTAAAATTTTTGGTCGGGACGTGCGTTTTAAATACAAGCCCAGCGACAACATCACTCCAAGAAAAATTGCAAATACCATATCCAAAAACAAAGTCGAAAGAAATGTCGTCAATAAAATAGCGGTGTCTGAGCGACTGGTTTTGACAATTTTCTTAATATGATGAACATCAATTAAACCCCAGGCAACTAAAAATAGGATGCCGGCCATCGCAGCATTAGGCAATACTTTTGCGTACGGCGCTACCAGCAAAACAATAAGCATTAACATTAAAGCCGCCATAACCGCAGATAATGGTGTTTTTGCGCCGGCTTCGTAATTGACACCACTGCGATTAAATGATCCTGTCGCGACATAACCCGAGAAAAAACTTCCCGCAACATTTGACAAGCCTTGACCTATGAATTCCTGATTGCCGCTCACATGTTGTCCTGACTTCACACCAATCGAGCGTGCAATTGAAACCGCTTCTGTCAGAGCAAATAATGTCACGGCAAGAGCAACAGGCATTAGCTCTCGAATAATCGTCCAATCAAAACTTGGTGAGGATAATGGCGGCAACGATGCGGGTAAAGCGCCTACTGTGGCTATTGCGGTTTCTGATTCACCATACAACGAAACTAAAATCATCGACACCAGTGTACCAACCACCATGGCAATTATCATATAAGGGACTTTAGGTAGGTAACGTCGAATCAGGATTCCACTAAGTAATGTCGCGATACCAATCGTTGCCACATAGATATTTATTTGGTCAACTTGCAGCACCGCCTGATGAATGACTTCGTAAAACTCGGTGCCGCGGTCAATATGAATACCTAAAAAGTGCTTAACCTGGTTAGCAAAAATTAAAACCGCTGCGCCTGCGGTGAAGCCGATAACCACAGCATGTGAAATAAAATTGACCAATACACCCAAGCGTGCAAAACCCAAAACGAACTGAATCACACCTACCATTAGTGTTAACGTCAAAGCGAGCTGCACATATTGATCACTCGCTGGCTCAGCATATGAGCTTAACGAAGCAAATAATACTACCGATGCTGCCGTTGTCGGACCCGACACCAAATGCCAGGATGAACCCCATAGGGCCGCAATAATCGCCGGAATCATACCTGCGTACAAACCATATTGAGGCGGCATTCCAGCAATAGCGGCAAAGGCTACGCCTTGTGGCAAAACGACAATAGCACCCGTTAAACCAGCCAGAAAATCGGCTCGCAAGTTTTTCGGCGTTACTCGATCCGACCACATCAAAAAAGGGAATAAATTCAGCAACCAAGGCGATGTATTAGGTTTTTGCATAATTTCAATTTCTCATAAGGGGGCGGCGATTATATAATAAAATGCTAATATATGTAGGGTCAATTCGCTGAAAATCCAAGCGTTACTAACCCATCATAGGCAAAAGTTCAGCTAACACACGCAAAATCCGCGCAAATTAATCTTTTCTTGCTATGCTTATCTACATGCACAAAATAAACGCCACTTAAGGATTTAACTGCTTTTACCGATAGCACTGTGGCAAACTTAACAGGCTGTTATTCATGGAAGAATTAGAGAACTTCAGCGAATCACTCTTGAGTTCAATCTCTAAACTACTTTATCAATTCCCTCCAGCGCTATTGCTAGCCATCAGTGTTGCAGCATTTGCTATTTATTTTGCAGCTCGCTACCTGTTCCGACTGCGTCGCAAAACTGCTGACCGACGCAGACAAATTCGGATTATGAAGGGAATTAGTCCTTATGTATTTGAAGATGTCATCATCGAAGACGGCGTTGAGGGCGAAGTTACCGTGGATTATTGTGTTTTGACCCCAGGCGGTGTTCTCGTACTAAATGTACAAAATTATCCTGGGGTTTTATTTGGTGCTGACAATATCGATTTGTGGACCCAGCTTTATCAACATAAAAGTTATAAATTCAGAAACCCACTACCCTATAACCAATATTGTGTTCAAGCCATAAAATCTTTTTTCCCGCCCTCTCTTCCTGTAGTTGGACGCGTGGTTTTTACTAGTGCCGGCGAATTCCCCAAAGGCATCCCCGAAAGTGTGTCAATGTTAGATCAGCTGCATCAAGATATTGAATATATGCTCGACGGAGAAGTTGATGCTGATGTGGTCGAAGCCTGGGAGGAATTGCGACAACAAGCTGGGCTAAATAAAAAAGGCCAACCACAAAAAAAAATCAAAGTCACTGAAGTCGATTCACGCTATGCCCATTTATGAAGTCAACGACTGATTCTTACGCCCCAATTGACTCTTTTCAATTAACATAACAAAAACTGGCAATAAAGCATAAATCAGCATCGCCATTAGCGCGAGTTTCGCCATGCCAATTATCTCACCATGGCCACCATTTGAAACAATCTGACTTGAGATAAACGCGCCAAAAGCTGCGGATGCATGTTGAATAGCGCCATTAATTGACATAAACGCAGCACGCTCATGATCGTCTGGCACCATACTGGTCACCGTTGTTGCTACAACATTGCGCATAGACATAGCACCCATAAAAAAGAAAAATAGAAGCGGCATGCTAAACCAGAGATATTGTGCATAAAAACCTAAATAAACACTCGCTATTGCTAATAGTGTCGCGATCAGACTAAGCATAAACGCACCGCGCCGATCCACGGCAGGGCCGGTTATACGCATTAAAATGAAAGAGGCTAATCCACCTACTAAATAGAGAAACCCTAAGTCATCTCGCGGATAGTCACGATTAAATTGGATATAACTTGAAATATGCGGAATAAGCAAAAACGCAGCGAACAATGCACTCATGTTCATTAACAAACACAACCAGGTAACCCGACGATTGAAGAATTTTCGAAATTGAAAACGCTTAAGACCATGCGTAGGCGCTTGCTCTGATTTCGGTAACAATATTAGATTCAAAACCACTAAAAGCAGCAACAACACAGTAATTGCAAAAAATGGGGCTTGCCAACCAAACCAGGTCGCTAAATACAAACCAATCGGTAAACCAAGAATGGAAGCAATGGAAAACGCGCCCATAACTATGCCCATGGCACGTCCACGTCGCTCATTCGGCACTTTGTCAATAATTAGCGCAATCGCCACTGCGTTGGCCGGCCCACCAAACAAACCGGTAACAATACGAGCATATAACAAATGTTCAAAGTCAGTCGCTAAACCCGCCCAACACGTCCCGCCAGCCATTCCAATTAAACAAAAATTCAACAAGCCCCGCCGCTCAAAACGATCTAGGTACTTGGCGCTAAAAAAAGCTGAAACCGCCGCCGCTGCTGCAAACACACCAACAATCCAACCAATATCAGAAAGAGAAAAACCCAGTGATTTGGCAAAATCCGGCCCTAATGGCGCAACCATCATAAAATCAACCACATGTACAAATTGAATAATACTAACCAATGCAATTAATTGGTTTTCCGAAATTGTTTTGTTCGACATTGGTTTCACCGTATTCACTTTAGTTTTCTATCAAAAACTGCACCATTTTGGACTTGAATCATTTGCATACTTCGTTACACTAAGCTTCTTGTTCTGGCACAAATTTGGATTCATGTACTCAAGAAACGCTACTCAGCAACAGATACAACTGATATCTCAGTAGGACATGGACTATGAAAGTATTTGATCAAAACACCCAGCAATGGGTTTCACTACGTAAGACGCGAGAGTATCAACTCAAGAAGAAAATCGTACGTGATTTATGGTTATATGCGTCACCTATTATGTTATTACTCGCGTTTAATTGGCTTCTTGTTTTTGTGTTATTCCTGACTTTCATTTCTTTTTCAATACTCGATGAATCGGTTTATAGCTACGACCGTCACGAGTAAGGTGAATCATAACAGCTAAGAATAAATATTATTCTTTTAGTTAGCTATGTTAATATAAATGTTGGTAATGACAACAGCTAAGCATCATGGATAAATATTTCGAACTTGCCAACATCGTCGATGATATCGAAGACGAATTGCGGTGCTTACAACTTTGGCAAAACGATCGACCTGACACACTGGCGTTACAGAGCACTAAGCCATTTTGCAGCGATACACTGCAATTTGAACAATGGCTTCAATGGGTGTTTATACCGCGTTTGCGTTTATTAATCGATAACGAATTGGACTTACCCAACCAAAGCCAAATTCATGAATATGCTCGAAGCTGCCTAGAACAAACACCCGCCCATGAGCGCTTCTTGCAATTGTTAATGGAACTCGACCAATTAATTTGCACGCAATAATTCTTTATGAATACGTTTTCTTTAACAAACATTTACTCAAATATTTCTAAGCTATCCCAGATTTCATCGACTCGTTGCTTGACCTTATCATCCATTGTTATCGGCTCTCCCCATTCACGCTGAGTTTCCCCCGGCCATTTATTGGTTGCATCCAATCCCATTTTAGAACCTAAACCTGAAACCGGCGAAGCAAAATCCAAATAGTCGATGGGTGTATTTTCAATTAAAGTAGTATCGCGTGCAGGGTCCATGCGCGTAGTCATTGCCCAAATCACATCATTCCAATCACGAACATTCACATCATCATCAGTAACAATAACAAACTTAGTGTACATAAACTGCCGTAGAAATGACCACACGCCTAGCATCACCCGTTTCGCATGACCCGGATATTGTTTCTTCATGCTCACCACAGCCATACGATAAGAACAACCTTCCGGCGGCAAATAAAAATCAACAATCTCTGGAAATTGTTTTTGCAAAATAGGCACAAATACTTCGTTCAAAGCAACACCCAGTATTGCCGGCTCATCGGGTGGTCGACCGGTGTAAGTTGAATGATAAATAGCATCCTTACGTTTAGTTATGCGCTCCACGGTAAACACCGGAAAATTTTCCACTTCATTATAATAACCTGTATGATCGCCAAACGGTCCCTCAGGTGCGGTTTCGCCCGCTTCGATATAACCTTCTAGAACAATTTCCGCGCTCGCAGGAACTTGTAAATCATTACTTTGACATTTAACCAATTCAGTTTTAGAGCCACGAAGTAATCCTGCAAATGCATATTCGGATAAACTATCGGGCACAGGAGTGACCGCCGCCAAAATGGTAGCAGGATCAGCACCTAAGGCCACGGCAATTGGAAAACGTTCTCCAGGATGAGCTTGCTGCCAATCTCGAAAATCTAATGCACCACCACGATGAGCCAACCAACGCATAATTAATTTGTTTTTGCCAATCAGTTGCTGCCGATAAATCCCCATATTCTGTCGTTCTTTAAAAGGCCCCTTAGTAACAACCAAGGCCCAGGTAACCAACGGACCAGCATCACCCGGCCAACAAGTTTGAATGGGAATTGTATTTAGATCGACATCATCCCCCTGAATGACTTGCTGCTGGCATGCAGCTTTGCTTACTATTTTCGGCGACATATTCAACACTTGTTTAAACATGGGCAACTTTTCCCAGGCGTCTTTCATGCCTTTGGGTGGATCGGGCTCTTTCAACATCGCTAATAATTTCCCGACTTCACGCAACGCACTGACCTGCGATTCACCCATACCCATGGCTACACGTTCTGGGGTCCCGAATAAATTAGCTAATACAGGCATGTCATAACCCGTGGGGTTTTCGAATAATAACGCAGGCCCTGAACGACGTAGGGTTCGATCACAGATTTCTGTCATTTCTAAATAGGGATCAACTTGCTGAGAAATACGTTTGAGCAAACCCTGCTGCTCGAGTTGTTGCATAAAATCTCGTAAATCTTTGTATCGCATATCAACGCCTTTTTTGAATCAGCGCTTATTATACGCACAGGAAAAATCCAGTGCCTAGGATAAAAAGGAATTAACTAGGCGTGACTATGCGCGGGTTTGACTGCGCAAGCTATTGTTCATCTCTGAGTTTTCAGCATCGAAAACCTTGGTATGGTGACCCAAAATCTGTAATTCCGATTGTGCATAACGATGCCCGGCATTGGCGGCTTTACTTAACCAAAATGTCGCCCAGTACAAATCCTGCTTGACCAGGTCGCCTTGTAAATAAATCTGGCCAATACGATACCAGGTATCTGCAAGATTATTGGTATAATTTTCCAAAGCATATAACTCAGATGCTATATTTGGTGCGGTAAACGACTGTTCACGCTGAACTTGGTGGTAAGCGTTAATTGGCAGGCTAATATCACTGGATAAATGCTCTGCCGATAAATAAGCAACATCAGTGGAATCGGCAGATTTAGACTTGCTAGAAACTACGATCTCTTGCTCTTGAAGAAAATTTTCCGCGCTACTGTATTCTAATAAACACTGAGAACTTTCCCAAAATAGTTCTTTTTTAGCTTGTTTAACTGGGCTTGTTTGCTTTTCTTTTACCGGCAGTAACAAATCTTCAATATCTGACACCGAGGAAATCGTATGTGCTGGCGCTTGTTGTACAGCGTCGACACGCTGCGGCAGTACTTCAAGAACTTCATTTATACTTGTTTGCTTACTAGACTTGGTTTCTCGTGTTGCTTGAATGGGCAATGCCACTTCTTCAGTGGGCGGTGGAGAAGATATTAATGTTTCATCTTTACTAACATCTGCTTTTTTCTCTGCTTCAGCTTTTTCTTCATCCCATAACGTTTTTAGCAATTCAAATTCATCACTACCCGCTTGATATGGCAACAAGGGCGCGTCTGCGACTTTCAATGGCAGCTGCTTTAGCTTGCGTTTGCGCATAAAACCAAAAACAACTAAGCCGCCAGCTAAGCTCAACCAAACCAAGCCATCATCACTTTTTGCTTCCACTTCGTTATGTTTCATTTGTGATAATAAACTTGCTATTGCCTGTTCTTCGGTCAACACATCAGGCTCTGTTTTATTTAATTCGATTGGCTTTTGCGCTATGCGGATCAACTCAGGTTGAGTTTCATGCATGGTTTCGCGACTTGACTTGGTCTGAGGAACCGTTACTTGTCTGCTACTAGGCGCTTGCGCTTTAATTTTATTCAGTCGTTTTTGTACCATGGCTACGACCGACTCCGATTCTAGGTTTTCATAAGCATCGACTCCTGACACAATATTGACCAATGCATGTTCATCCTTCAGCGAAGTCATTTTAGATGCGGAGATAAGTTTTGCGAGCGCATGATTATTGTTCGACGCACGTTTCAACCATTGCAAACTTTCTTTCTTATTTTTTTCTGCTAATAAAATAGCCAAACGTAATTGTGCTTCTGCATGTTCGGCATGTGCTGCCGTACGATACCATTTCATGCCTAAACCAGGATTTCGTTCAACACCTGTGCCTGTACTATACAACCAGCCAAGACTATGTTGCGCTTCGGTATCACCTTGCTCTGCGGATTCTGTAAACCAAGCTTCTACTAATGACGGCTCTTGCGAAGTTTGTGCGTACAAACTCGCATTTGCTAATAAACAAAAGGTAGAAAACAATATTAAACGAAAATTAAATAACACTAAATTAAAACTCCCCTGCAGGCTTTTTTTTCCATTTATTTGTACTAACGCCCCACTTCCCGCAAGTATAGGCAGATGTTGATTTTATTCAAGCTTTTCATTCAATTCCAACCACTCTTGTTCAATTTTATTTTGTTCTATTTGCAACTGTGCCTGGGTACGAAGCAAATCGGTTAAAGCGTTTTTATTTTCCGCAGCATAAATATTATTGTCAGATAATTTTACTTCAATTAAAGACAGATCCTTATTTATACTATCCAGCGTAGCTTCCAGCTTTTTTATTTTGTTACGTATGGGTTGTAGCTGCTCACGCAACATTGCTTGTTCGCGCCGCATATCTTTTTTAGATTTCTTGTCACTCTCTTGGGATTCCACTAGTTTCGGTTTTTGGCGTTTTTGCAACCAATTTTTATAATCATCGAGATCACCATCGAACTCACTAACCGTACCAGCATCCACCAAATAGAATTGTTCGCAGGTGCTGTTTAACAAAAAACGATCATGCGAAACTAAAACCACCGCACCTTCAAAACTTTGCAAGGCTTCACACAAACTTTCACGCATTGTTAAATCTAAATGATTCGTCGGCTCATCAAGTAGTAATAAATTAGGCTTTTGATAAGCAATTAAAGCTAAGACTAAGCGCGCTTTTTCGCCACCCGAAAAACAATTCACAGAATCAAACACTCGTTCACCACGAAAACCAAAACCACCGAGAAAATCTCGCAAATCCTGTTCACGTGCTTTGGCATCTACACGACTCAATTGACCAAGCGCATGGTCGCTTGCATCAAGTTGCTCTAATTGATGTTGCGCAAAATAACCGACGCGCAAACCATCGGCACGCACAATCTCTCCGGTTAGATTTTTTATTTCGCCAGCTAGTAACTTAACCAATGTTGATTTACCGGCACCATTGGCACCTAACAAACCGATGCGATCACCCGGCATAATTTGCAAGTCCAGTTGTTGCAGAATTGGCGTCTGATAGCCAATACTCGCGGCTTCGACTTTTAGCATAGGCCGTGGCGCACGCCCACTAGTGGCAAATTCAAATGAAAACTCACTATCCACATGTGCCGGTGCAATCTCGACCATGCGTTGCAACATTTTTAAACGACTTTGTGCTTGTTTGGCTTTACTCGCCTTGGCGCGAAAACGCTCAACAAAGCGACTTAAATGTTTTTTCTGTTGCTGTTGTTTCTTATACCAAGCGTCCTGTTGCGCCAACTGCGCCGCATGTTGCACTTCATAGGCAGAATAATTGCCCTGATAGAGTTGCGCGACTTGATGATCAATCGCCAAGATACAATCGACACATGCATCCAGAAACTCCCTGTCATGAGAAATTAGCAGAACTGTGCCAGGATAATTTTTAATCCAATCTTGCAACCATATGACAGCATCCAAATCTAGATGATTGGTTGGTTCATCAAGTAATAGCAAGTCTGAGGGGCATAACAAGGCTTGCGCTAAATTCAAACGCATACGCCAACCACCAGAAAACGAATCGACCGCTTGCTGTTGTTGCTTTGATTGAAAGCCTAGACCGCTGAGAATTTTCGCGGCCTGTGCTGGAATCGCATAGGCTTTAATGGTTTCCATTTCTTGGTGTATTTGACTTAGACGCTGACCATTTTTATCTTGCTCGGCCTGCACGAGTTGTTGCTGTAAGTGGGTGTACTGACTATGACCACGCAGCACATAGTGCAACGCAGATACTGAAGTTGCGGGTGTTTCTTGAGCAACATGGGCAATGCGCTGATGCTGAGCCAAATCGATTTGCCCTTGATCCGCATCGAGTTGTTTAAGGATTAAGGAAAATAAACTCGACTTGCCACAACCATTAGCGCCGACAATGCCCAAATTTGCTTGGCTCGGCAGATTAAAACTAAGGTTTTCAAATAATAATTTCTCCCCGCGGCGCAACACTATATTCTGCATGCGTATCACGTTTTAATACTCCTGTTTCGCGAGGACTGGTCTATAATAATACTCTAGCCCACTTGCTTACGGTTCAATCATGTATCAGCTGCAATTCAACCAGAAACAACTCAAAGTTTCCCTGAGCGCGCCTGCCCAAACGGCATTAGCCAAACTCGGCAAAGATTTGCTGGTGGAAATGGAATTGTATTTTAGCTGTTTTATTCGCAAGAAAGTACGTTTTTACGAAAACCAAAATGCAGGCACTCAAGTTGAGGACAATTTGTTTATTCGTTTTCGTCCAGTAATGACCGATGCTTGCCATATTAGTGAGATTGGCGATGATGGCCCACCACTAACAGATTTTCCCATTAAAAATCCCGACACCTTTTCACCCAACTGGTTGCAAATCGATTATTTACAAGGAGAATGGCAGGGTGAGTTTGGATATCAGCGCCAAACCGCAAATTAATTAATAGTGGGGCGGAGGGGTTTCTTCAGACTCTGGGGCAATAGGTGATTCCCCAAGGGATTGCAGACGCTGACTGAGCAATTCGATGGTTTGGTTTAAACGCTCCAGCTCGAGTTGCTGGCGTCTGACTTCCTCTCCCAAAGTCTCAATACTCATGTCCTGATAGCTAATTCGCTCTTCTAATTCGGTAATTCGTTGTTCCACGTAGCTTTGCTCATTACAATGAAAAGACCAATTATAACCCTAGGCAAATTAATACACCATGAACGAACAAAGTCAGTTACTTGTCTTTTTCTTGGCCTTCGCCGTGGCGGCTTATTTTTGGTTTAACCGGCAAGCCCAGGAATTCGCTCGTATAGCAGCTCGACGCATCTGTAAAAACCATCAATTACAACTATTAGATGAATCGGTCGCCATGACTCGTTTTCGCCTGCAACGCAACTCTCATGGCCGCTTGCAGCTGATTCGTCATTTTAATTTTGAATTTACATCATTTGACAATATTCGCCACGCCGGAGAAATCAGTTTATTTGGACGACAAGTACAAAGCTATTTCCTAGACTTACCACCTGAAGACAATGAAACTATGGATGAAAATCACCACATCCCATGACCCTCAGCAGGGTATTGGCATTGCAACCAAGATCAAAACCGCGTAGGATTCAGTCTATATGCTTGACTAATTCAGTATGTTAAAAAAGGAGACATAAAGTGAGTGTTTTAGTTGGCCGTAACGCCCCTGATTTTACTGCACCTGCCGTTTTAGGCGATGGTTCTATTGTAGAAGAGTTTAACTTTTCTCAAGCGACTGAAGGAAAATACGCCGTTGTTTTCTTCTATCCTCTTGATTTTACATTCGTTTGTCCTTCAGAGTTGATCGCTTTTGATCATCGTCTTGAAGATTTCAAGAAACGTGGCGTAGAGGTGATTGGCGTGTCTATCGACTCGCATTTCGCGCATAACGCTTGGCGTAATACCCCGGTTAACCAAGGTGGTATAGGCCCTGTGGGTTACACCTTAGTTGCAGATATGACACATGCTATCTGTAAAGCCTATGACGTCGAAACACCCGACGGCGCCGTAGCTTTCCGTGGTTCATTCCTAATCGACAAAACCGGCTTGGTTCGTCACCAAGTGGTGAATGATTTACCACTCGGTCGTAACATCGATGAAATGATTCGCATGGTTGATGCGCTACAATTCACTGAAGAACACGGTGAAGTCTGCCCTGCTGGTTGGCAGGAAGGCAAAAAAGGTATGACTGCTACGCCTGATGGTGTCGCGTCTTACTTGGCTGAAAATGCCGAAGCGCTATAAACTACATAAAAAAGCCCGCTTTTACGGCGGGCTTTTTCTAAGAAGCAATAAATCACTCCTCATCACCCATCCAGCTCTGCAAGATCTCGATCATTTTCTTCGCTTGTTCTTTACTCGAAATATTGAATTTTGATTTTTGTGTATATTCACCATTACGTTTTTGGTAACGACGAATGGAATATTTTTCCGCGCCATATTCTTCTTTGCGCCGGTCCCAATCCTGGTAGCGATACATTACCGTTGACCAAGCGCCTTTGGTTAACACTTCTTTGCCCAACTCTTTTACGGTGACAACACCGTCTTCCGTATATTCAATCGTTAACTCGTCTACAGTTGATGCCATACTTACTTCTCCAAAATTTATGACCTAAACCTTACACCAGGCCGACTAAACGGAACAAGACTTATTCGCCTAGGCAGCGTAGCGCACTGCACAAGGTTTATGCGGTCGAGTTAAATAATCCGCACTACGCATTTCCAGCAAGCGACTTGCAGTGCGTTGGAAAACCCCTGCCAGCGCCTGACCCTTATATAATTCAGGTGGCTGCACCTCAGCGCTAAGAATCAGTTTGACACTATGATCATACAAGGCATCGACTAGTTGAATAAAACGTTGTGCTTGATCATTTTGCCCCTCATGCAAACGAGGTACATGATTCAGAAACAAGGTCGGGTAACGACAACCTAGCTCGATAAAATCACTACTGGAGCGCGCGGATGCACATAGGTTTTTGAAATCTACCCAAGCAGTATCAATAGACTCGCCAAGAATCTGCAGAGGCTTGTGGTTGAGTGTAATAGTACTGGGTTTTGGTTCAACACCAGTCATTTGCTGGAATTCTTTGGCCATTAACAGCGTGTCAGCTTCGCTAGCAACAATATGGTAACTGCCTTGAGCTTGTAAAAACCTTTGTCGATAGTCTGTTTGACTCAGTAATTCGAGCACTTCGGTATATTGTTGCAGTAATTCAATCGCCGGCAAAAACCGACTACGCTGCAAACCGTTTTTGTATAATTCTTGCGGAGCAGTATTTGAACTAGTGACTATGGTTGTACCTTCAGCAAATAAAGCCTGGAGAAATTCGGCCAAAATCATCGCGTCAGCAATATCATCTACATGAAATTCATCAATAAAAATAATCCTATATCGGTCAGCAAGCTTTTTTGCTATTTGGCTCAGTGGGTTCGTTGTCTTGCCGAGAATTTGCATTTGATCATGCAAATCACGCATAAATTCACCAAAATGCACACGTTTTTTTTGTGAAAATGGCAAACTTTCATACAACAAATCCAGAATATAGGTCTTTCCTCGGCCCACACCACCCCAAAAATACAGCCCTTTTAGCGGACTGACTTGTTTACGCATCAGCGTAGGGCGCTGCCAGGGTCGACTTTGCAGTTGTTCAAACAATTGCTGACAACTCTGCAATAGGACTAATTGATCCTCATCCTCAGTAAACTGTCGCTGCTGAATATCATTTCGATAACGCGCTAAAGGGTCCATGAAATACTCCCAAACTCTAGCCTTTAATCGGCAAAAATGGCCAAAATTTAATGCCTTAGAACACCCCTAAAAACCCTACCGTGGTTCAGTTAAGGTTCATTTTAAAGCGCGTAAGCTAAGCATCACTGGTTTTACGGCCAGTCGATAATATTATCTTAGTGAGGTTAACCATATGATATTACGACAAATTACTATCGCATTAGTTTTAACTTTCATGGCTTCGGCTTCTTGGGCAGACCTAAACCTAGCGCGTAAAAGCGGTTGTTTAGCATGCCATTCTGTTGACAAGAAAATCGTTGGTCCTGGCTGGAAGGACGTAGCAGCACGCTACAAAGGTCAAGCTGACGCAAAAGCTTTGCTTATCGAGAAAGTTAAAAAAGGCGGTAAAGGTAATTGGACACAAGTGACAGGTGGCGTTCCCATGCCTCCATATTCACCACGTCTTTCTGACGCAGACATTGAAAAATTGGTCGACTTTGTGCTTTCCTTATAAGCCAAGTGTCAGATGGCTATCAGGCGCCCCCGCCTGATAGCTTACCAAGGATTAGGCTTGTGCGAATTTTAGTTATTGAAGACGAATCTACCTTACGACTGCAATTAGTCGAACAACTTAGTCAACACGGTTATGCTGTTGATGCCGCAGAAAATGCTAAAGAAGGCCAATTTTTAGGTTGTGAACATGCTTATGATGCAGCGATTGTTGACCTAGGCCTGCCTGACTACAGTGGCTTGCAAGTCATCCAACACTGGCGAAATGAACAAGTTCGTTTTCCGGTACTAATCCTCACAGCACGAGGCCGCTGGCAAGAAAAAGTCGAAGGACTTGAGGCTGGTGCCGACGACTATATGGTTAAACCATTTCATGTCGAAGAATTACAAGCACGACTACGTGCATTAATTCGTCGTGCCGCTGGAAACCCACAAACCGATATTCAATGTGGCCCGATTCGTTTAAATCCACGTACACAAAAAGTTTTTGTCGGCACATCCGAAATTGAACTTACTGCCTATGAGTTCAAATTCTTGGAGTATTTAATTCTTCACCAAGGTGAAGTTATTTCCAAAACTAAACTCATTGAGCATATTTACGACCAGGACTTTGATCGTGACAGCAATGTTATCGAAGTCTTTGTACGCCGTATTCGTAAAAAACTCGACCCAAATAACCAATTGAATCCCATCGAAACACTGCGTGGTCGTGGTTATCGTTTAGTTTGCATGGACAATATCGAGTGAATTCCTTACGTTCCCGATTATTGTTAGCCATGACAATTATTTTAACGGCTTTTCTAAGCATTAGCGGTTATGCACTTTTCCATAGCTTTTCTGATAGCGTGCAAGCAGCCACTCAAGATCGTTTACGCGGACAGGTTTTTTCCTTAATAGCCGTCGCTGAACTTAATACCGGTATTGTACAGCTATCCTCACGCTTACCGGATGCCCGTTTAAACCAGGAAGACTCCGGCTTATACGCCATTATTACTGATTCGAACAATCAAATTGCCTGGACCTCTCCATCGGTCACCGAGCGCATTCAGGTTTCTTTGGAAAAAATGCGCGCCACTGAATTAATTTTTAAACGCATTCGCTTAAAGTCACAAGAAGATTTGTTTTATTTAGCCTTCGGTGTTCCATGGGATGATAACCAACGCCAAGTAACCTATAGCTTCCATATTTTTGAAACCCTTGAGAACTACAACAAAGAAATTTTTCGCTTTCAACAACATTTAGTTGGCTGGCTTGGCGGTGCTGCGGTTGTATTATTAATTTTATTTAATTTTCTACAACAATGGTCAATGCGTCCTTTACAAAATGCAGGAGAAGAATTGAAATTAATTGAACAAGGCAAACAGGATTATCTTGGCGCTCACTACCCTAAAGAAATTGAACGTTTGACAGATGACATCAATTTATTAATCCGTTCTCGTCAGTCGCGAATTTCTCGGTATAAGAATGCGCTCGCGGATTTAGCCCATAGCTTGAAAACACCTTTAGCCTTAATTCGCTCAACTATCGAAACTAATACCACCCCTCAACCATCCAACCAAATCATTAACGAACAAATTGACCGCATGAATCAAATTGTCGACTACCAGCTAAAACGCGCCGCGACCACCGGCCAAAGCGCCCTAGCCTTACCGATCGATATTGAAAAGACGACAAATAAAATTATTCGCAGCCTTTGCACTGTTTACCAGGAGCGTGGTATTCAAATAGAAGCCGAGGTTGACCAACAATTATTTTTCACAGGCGATGAAGGCGATTACATGGAGTTACTAGGCAATGTATTAGACAACGCCTTTAAATGGACGCGTCACCACATTCAGTTACGAGTGCAAGCCAGCAACCAAGAATCAGGTATTTTTATTCAAATTGATGACAATGGGCCTGGACTCGAACCATCCATGCAGGAACGTATCACTCAGCGCGGCGTTACAGATCCAAGTGAAGCCGGCGGTCACGGCATCGGTCTCGCTGTGGCCAAAGATATTGTTGCTAGTTATTCGGGAAAAATCGTTTTTCGCCACAGCAAACTAGGCGGACTATGTGTGCGCATTTGGATATACAATTAATTATTTCGATGTATGCTGATAAACTCCATCCCAGTCATCACTAGGTGGCGATTGCATAAACTCAAGCACTCGTTTTAAATAGATTTCGTAGATAGGCAGCTTGGAATAATCATGCAATAATTTTTGAAACGCAAGTTTTGCCTGTTGCCAATCCTGCTTAAAATACAAAGACAAAGCCTCATGGAAGACACTTAGCTCTGTTTCATTCTCTTGACTTAACTCATGCACGCGCGCCACTGGTTGAAAAATACTGACTGCTTCTGCTTTACCAACCACCGTCACCTTATCTAGTTGTCGATAGACATAATCAGGCGCGGCATTTTTTGTATATTCACTTACAATTAATTCTACACCATATTTTTTTGTCAAACCTTCTAGTCGCGAACCTAGGTTTACGGCGTCACCCATGACGGTATAGGCCATACGAAATTCCGACCCCATGTTACCTACATTCATTATACCGGTATTCAAACCCACACCAATTCGAATCGGTGGCCAGTCACGTTCTTGATATATTTGATTAAGTGGTTTTAGCAGGTCCAGCATTTCCATCGCCGCGTCAATGGCATGCGAGGCGTGACTTTCATCTTTGAGTGGAGCGCCCCAAAAGGCCATAATCGCATCACCGATATATTTATCTATCGTGCCTCGATTACGATGAATAACACCTGTCATTGGCGTTAAGTATTCATTCATCCATTGTTTCAATTGTTTTGGCGTGAGACTTTCGGAAATCGTACTAAAGCTACGCACATCTGAAAAAAACACGGTTAACTCACGACTTTCACCTTCAAGAGAAAACTCCTGATCTTCAGACAAACTCATTTCATCGACTAATTCCGGCGGAACATATTGACCAAAACTATGCGCCAATTGTTTTTTCTGACGCTGCTCAAACAAAAATCCATAAGACACATGAACCATGACAACAGTCAAAATCATTAATATGATTGCCTCCACATTCAGAACAATACTGTTAGTCCACATGACAATGCGTAGCAATACTAACAGGCTCACGCTGATTCCTAGAGCAGCCAGCACCCATGCCGCCGATAAGCGTGGCACTAGAATAATAATGATTAAGCCCATAAACAGAAGTAACACATTTTCAACACCACGAACATAAGGCGGATGTTTTGGAATCGTGTTGTCAAGTATGCCGCTAATCATATTTGCGTGTACTTCAACCCCAGCATACGCGGTTCCTACTGGCGTGGAACGCAAGTCAAGCAAACCAGGCGCACTACTACCAATAAGTATTATTGCCTCTTCCAAGGTTTCTTTTTTTGCCACATGGTTTAACACATCAATAACTGAAATGTAGTTATAACTTCCCATCGGCCCCCGATATGGTACCGTTGCCGTGGCCATCGCACCAAAGGGAATGGTTGAGCCAGCAATGGTCAGAGACTCGATTTGACTATCAAAACGATCACCACCTCCATAGCCATGCCCGATTACTAGTTCAGGCTCAGGAAATCCCATGAGTGCAGCGACCATTGCCAACGACAAGGATGCATAATAATTGTTACCATACTTCATTAACATTCGCACGCGGCGCACTACACCATCTGCGTCCAACATAGGATTATCAACAAAGCCGCCACCTTGCGCAGCCTGCTGCAAAACAGACAGGTTTGCTGCATAACCACTTGCCTGCTCGGCCCACTGAAACCGTTCCTGCTGCAATGCACTCACATAGAACGGATCGGGTAGCTGCCCTTTTTGTGTAGCGTTCAATGAATTTGTATCAAAGAAATATCCCAACACCACTGGCTGCCCGTTAATGCTGTCAGCTAGTTTTTTGTCATGGTCCAATGTTGGAAGTATTTTGCGTATGACTTGTTGATATTGATTATTCTTTTTCAGTTCATCACTCGCTAGCCGTTTTAATATTTTAGCATCTGCACCTTCATCTTCCTCGACAAAAAATACGTCAAAACCAATAATACTAACTTCGTAGTGATTCAACAGCTCATTTGCTAATTTGGCAATCACTTGACGATCCCACGGCCAACGGCCAAGTGTGGCTAAACTTTTTTCATCAATATCAACAATGACTATTCGCTCGTCCACACTGTTTGGCATTGTTAGATTTAAATGCAAGTCATAGGCTTGACTTTCTATTTTATCTAGAAAGGGAATGGAGCTAATTTCAGAGGTGTGTAAAAGAAAAAATGCAATAACTGCCAAACTAATAATATTCTTTGAACTGAAAAGTTTTCGCGTTCTTTTTAACATAATTACATGGCGAACTTTGAATCGCCAAACATACTCGAGCCTCTATCCTGCACTGTCATAGGAACCTCGATGGTAAATATTGAACCTTGTCCTAGTGTACTTAGAACGTAAATGTCTCCCCCCATCATGCGACAGAAGCGTCGACTAATAGCCAGCCCCAAACCGGTACCACCATATTTTCGTGTCGTAGATGAGTCTGCTTGGGTAAATTCGTTAAATAGCTTTGACACTTGCTCTTCGCTCAGACCGATGCCCGAGTCAGACACCGAAAAACGAATCATTTCTTCATCTTCGCTATCAACACATTCTACTTTAAGTGCAATTTCTCCGTCTTCTGTGAACTTAGCTGCATTTGACATAAGATTCAGCAAGGCTTGCCGCACTTTAGTTTCGTCTGCATACATAGAGCCTAATTTTGTTTCAATGTCCACTTTAAATTCATTACGATTTTGTTCAACCATGGGTTGCACTGTAGCAATCGTGTCTGCAATCAATGTTTCAACTTCAAATTCACTCAGGCTTAATTCCATTTTACCCGCTTCTATTTTTGACAAATCAAGAATATCGCTAATTAACGCGAGTAAGTGACGACCCGACGATTGAATTTTTTTCAAATCAGGAATTAAATCATCAAGCCGTCGTTCTTCGGCTTCTTCCTCTAACATTTGACTATAACCAATAATGGCATTCATCGGTGTACGCAATTCATGGCTCATGTTGGCAAGAAAACTTCCTTTTGCCAGACTGGCTTGTTCAGCTTGAGCAAGCGCTAATTCTAGTTGAGTATTGGTTTCTTTTAGTTGTTTGGTTGCGTTGTCTACACGTTCTTGTAAGGACGTATTCAAATTGTTCACTACATTGAGTGATTGACGAAAGCCATTAGTCAACATTTTCATTGTTGCTGTCAGGCGTTGTACTTCCAGCGGCGCTTGCGGTTGAGGATCAGCCAAGCTGCCTTTTAGATCATGCAAAATCAGATCACTCGAATTTTTAATTAACACATTTACCGGTCGCGTCACCCAACGTTCGGCTAAATAGGCCAATGCAAGCGCAAATAACAAACCAACCACGCCCCATTGAATATGTTTCATTGAGGTTGCGATAATTTCCGATTTAAGTTGACTGCGTGGATACCAAACAGCTACCGCCCAATTATGAAATTTAAGATCGATTTTATCGACCTGCCATGTTTCGCCAGCGAGCTCCATTTGCCGTTGCAGACCGGGTTGAACTGAAACAGCGGCTTGCGTCAAACGTTCACGATTAGACTCAGCAAACTCATGTAAGGACATGATTACTTGCTGGCGTTCATTAAGTAATAGTACCCGGCTGAATTGATTGTGCTGCGCAAGTTTCAAAAGCTGTTTAATATTATCCAGCTTCAAAACTCCAAGCACCAATCCATGTTTCCGTCCAGCATTATCCAACACTACATGCGCAACAACTAAAACCGGTTGTGAATTCTCTCCCCAAGACATCACTGAGCGAATGGTCCAGTTTTCCGATTCTGCTGCTTGGTTAATGAAAGACTGGTCAATAATCTGACTCAATGCTTCCCAACTTTGTTTACCTTCATATTCGATCTTGTTGGCCTTTTTACTATCCAACCAGGCGACACTAAGAAAATCCGGAAAACTATTAGCAAAATCGAACAGTGTGTGGTGCAGTTGGCTATTATTTTTATTTTCAGCTAACTGTTCTCCCACACTATGACTAAATAACGAAAAAGCTGAGAATTGACTTTCTAGATAATGATTCAGTACAGGTACAAAATTGGTTTCAAGAAAATCATGACCTTGCTCGATTTGCTGCTCCATGGTCTCGGCGCTTAAGTTATAAGCCTTTATACCCATAAATGTAACCGGTATTAACGCTGTCAACAAAAAACCTAATACCAGAACCCTTGCAATAGGTTGAGAGTGGTACCAGGATTTTGTTTTGCTTTTTGGTTTATAGGTATCAACCATGAAAAATTTACGTCTATTCCAGAACGCCTTAAATTAACCGAAAAATACTGTCATCCCGACAGCTGCGAGCATCGTATTGGTATCGGTATTCGGTTAATTTTCTGAACAGGAAGAAGCGCTTGGGTGAGCTTCGAGAGCTTAAAAAAAGAAAAAGTTAAAAATAAACCAACTTCAACATTGCGCCTAGATAAGAGCCATTAAATTGAATATTGGAATTGACCGTTTTCGATGAGTATTTTACTTGCTCAGACTCATATTGAATATTTGCGTAACGCAGCGACAGCAAAATATGCTCACCGGACAATCGAGCTATTCGGTATTCGGCCTGAAGCATCCAACCAATACTGCTTTTAAAATCCCGCTCATAATAACAATTATTGCTAGAACCACTAATTTGGCAATTCAAGCTGGGTTTATACTGGAGGGTAGTACCGACGCCTAAATACAAATCACGCCAAACATTTAGCCTTGGTAATAACTCGATCATCCAACGATCAAAATTGACGGCACCTTGACCGGCATCATTAGCAGCATCACTGTGGTAGGCTAAGCTGATTTCTGGCACAAACGTATTTTGCATGAAAGGGAAGGCTAATCCAGCCGCAATAAAAAATTCGCCGCCCGCCTTAATTTTCCGCTCATTACCACTACTATCTTTAGGCAACACGTCCATTACATCGCCACCGGTAGTAAAACCACCCGTAACAAATGGACTGACTTCCAATGCAAAACCGGCAGGGCTAAGACCTAGCAAACAACAAAAAAAGAACAGACCTACTAGTTTTTTCAATGCTTTCACTCTATTACTGAATCGACAAATAAGACGGGCTATCTTATCATTAATCGACCTGGGCAGCGAATATCTAAACACCCATATTTCCTAATAAAAGGCAAATACCGACCTCATGACTCAAACAGCTAAACCTCTTATTGTCGTGTTCCTGTTATTGATAGGCAACATAATCTCCAGCAGCGCACTCGCTAATGAGGAAAATATTACCAATTCAATAGTTAAAATCATTGCTACCCATAGTCATGCAGACTATGTGTCACCATGGCAGCCACACGGCATTCATACGGTGACAGGCTCAGGTGTTGTTATTTCGGGTAATCGTATTCTCACCAACGCCCATGTAGTGGCCGATCAAACCTCCTTAATGGTTAAACGCGACAGTTCAGGCGCTACCTATGAAGCCAAAGTCGCCCATGTTTGCCATACTTGCGATCTCGCTCTATTAACTGTTGCCAATGAAGCATTTTTTGCGGGTGTAAAGCCATTAGAAATTGATGGACTGCCTCCATTACAATCCCGTGTAAAAGTTTATGGCTACCCGCAAGGGGGGCAAACGATTTCGATTACGGCAGGAATTATTTCGCGTATCGAGGTTGACTATTATGTTCATTCTGGCGATAGCTACCTCCTAATCCAAGTCGATGCTGCTATAAATCCCGGCAATAGTGGAGGGCCCGCCATATCCAACGGTAAAATCGTCGGCATCGCCATGCAAACCATGCCAAAAGGTGAAAACATTGGTTATATTGTTCCACCGCCGATTATCAAACATTTTCTAAAAGATGTAGAAGACGGCCATTTTGACGGTTTTCCACAACTTGACATATATGTACAACCCGTACGCAATGAAGCCCTCAAAAAACAATATGGTTTGGATAAACGCCGCTCCGGCATGTTAATCATAGCCGTACCTCAGGCAGACAATAATATTTCTAATTTTTTACAACCGGGAGACGTGCTTTTAGAAATTGAAAATCATCGCATCGCCGAGGATGGCAAAGTGCGTTTGGATCATGATTTAAGAGTGTCAGCAAACCACTTGGAATATATGAAACAAGCCAATGAAAATTTGTCAGTAAAAATATTACGCCAAGGAAAAACTCATCGTTACAATATTCCCTTGAGTGTCAAACAAAGTCGTGTCGATAAAGTCATTTTTGACCAGACACCAACTTATTTTGTATTTGCTGGCTTGGTGTTTCAACCCTTGACCAAAGGCTACGTCAAATCGATCAAGCGTCCACCCTACGAGTTAGCCTCATACATTCCAGAATACACCATGGAAGGTTATAACATGCTGGTACCCAGTCGCATGGACATTAGTGAAAAGCAGGTTATTATTTTAAGTCAAATTTTGCCCGATGCAGTGAACTATGGTTACAACCACATGCAAAGCCGAGTCATACACTCTGTCAACGGAATAGCAATTGAAAACATGGAAGCGCTGATAAATGTCGTGGAAAAAACCAAAGCACCTTATATTACTTTCCTTAGTGACCGTGGACAGGTATTAACTTTACAAACCGAAGAGGCGCGTGAAAAGAATCAATCGATACTAGATAAATATCGAGTTCACGATGATCGTTCAAGTGACTTGCGCTAAATAATCGTATATGAGTTTCTCTAGCAAGTTAACCCGCTTGTTCAAGCAGGTCGCCAATCATCCAAGGGCCGGTTTCATCCGTCACTGGCTTAGTCACATAACCTAGGATACCTTGTTCTTCGCACTCATCCACCACAGTCTCATCCGCGACCGATGACAACATGACAATTGGCGTCTGCTGGTCGGTTTTACGAATTTGTTTTAACGCTTCGCTACCCGTCATTTTTGGCATTACAACATCCATAAAAATTAATCCTGGATGCTCACTTGCGTGTTTTTCCACTGCGTCCTGTCCATCGACTGCTTCGATAACATTCATATATCCAAGACGATTTAAATGCTTGCGCATGGCCGTCCGAATGAGTTTCATATCATCTACGATTAGAATTTTTGCGTCTTTAGATAGCATCCATTAATCTCCTGCTTTTTCCTGCAACAGGTAATTCAAATAAAACCGTCCCACATTTTCAATGTGCACAGGAACCGTAATAATATCAACAACACCTTGCATTAACTTGCTCAAATCTTGTGGCGCAACCAAGAAAAATGGAGGCTCAAATTGAATGCCATGATCTTCCTCGGCCAAGTGGCGCGTTGCCAAACCAATAGCCGTGTTAGAGAACTCCTCTAATGCTTCAATAATAGGCTCTTCAATTTTTGACTCAGTCTCTGAAATACCCAACAATGCTTGACGAACCTGATTGCCAATGGCCAACGCCGTTTCAAAATAATGGTGCATTAGAATATAGCCGTTCAGACTTCCATGCGTTTTTACCGCAACAGCAAAACCATGAAACTTGAATTGATCCAAGGATTCGCGCTCCGCTTCATCAGCGTATGCGGACATGGACGCCATATCCACTAAACAAGTCAATGTTTCGTCAACAAAAGGCTGCAATATGTTTTGATGTAAATCAGACAATGACATTACTCGCTCCAGTCCTCTACCCACTGAGCATCGGCACGAGCAATAAACAGCTTTAGCATTATTAGCGGGAATGCATTGACACCATAATCATGGTTTTAGCTGGAAAATTGGAGAGTTCTAAATTGGTTTTTATTGCGGTAACAATTGGAAACTAAGCTTCCAGCATAATCTCTTCTTGCTTCATTACATTGACCAAACCATGCATATTGGGCATCCATAAACGTAATATTAATTCGAGGTCTAGCTTATTAGCCATTAAGTACTGTTGCTCATTGCATGCATGCTCAATTTCAAAATCATCAACATATTGGCTGGGTAATTCAAAACGCTGTACATCGTATACCCAGTCTTCAGCTTGTTTTTTTTCCTGCATTTCATGTTCAGCAGGTAGTTGTGCTACCTGTAAGGCTTGAACCATAACATATGCCTTACAATCCGGAGTCTTTGCTGGCACCTCGGCCATCAATAACTCACCTTTATCTAAGGCATCATCCACATGAAACGGTAAACTCATCTGCTTTTCCCTGCTGAAACACTATCTAGTGATTAATATGCAAGATTCGGCGCCAACCATCGCTCTGCTTCTTCCAATGTCATGTTTTTACGTTGGGCATAATCTAAAACCTGATCTTTATTAATCTTACCAACATTAAAATACCTAGCTTCAGGATTTGCAAAATACCAGCCACTTACTGACGATGCAGGCAGCATAGCAAAACTTTCAGTCAATATTATGTGTGCATTTTTTTCCGCGTCTAACAATTGCCATAGCTTCGCTTTCTCAGTGTGATCCGGACATGCTGGATAGCCAGGGGCTGGGCGTATCCCGTCATATTGCTCTTTAATTAAATCGTTATTGCTCAATTTCTCATGAGCAGCATAAGGCCAGAATTCTTTGCGTACGCGTTCATGTAAACGTTCAGCAAATGCTTCGGCTAAACGGTCTGCCAAGGCTTTGAGTAAAATCGCGTGATAGTCATCATGTGCTTGCTCAAATTGCGCAACTTTATGTTGCAAACCAATACCTGTGGTTACTGCAAAAACGCCGATGTAATCATTAATCTGTGTTTCTTTCGGCGCCACATAATCAGCTAAACAACGGCTCGGCCCTTTATTGGCTTTTTCCACCTGTTGCCGTAAAAAACATAATTTTGTTAACACTTGTTGGCGACCATCATCCGTGTATAGCTCAACATCATCATCAGCGATGGTATTAGCTGGAAAAAAGCCAATAACGGCTTGTGCTTGTAGCCATTTTTCATCAATTATTTGGGCCAACATTTTTTCTGCATCCACAAAAAGTTTACTTGCTTCTTCGCCTTTCTCTTGATCGCTTAGAATTTTTGGATAACTACCTTTTAATTCCCAGGCATGGAAAAACGGCGTCCAGTCAATATATTCTCGCAATTCTGATAATGGATAATCGGCAAAAACCTGCAGGCCCAAATTTGTCGGCGGCACAATATTGGTTTTTTGCCAATCGATAGCAGGCTTATTCAATCGCGCTTGTGACAAGCTCATCCAATTAATTTGCTGGGAACGATTTTCGTGTTGCTCACGCACATGCGCATAATCCGTTTTAAGTTCGGCCAAAAATTTAGGGCGACTCTCCTTGCCAATTAAATTTTGCGCAACACCCACAGCCCGTGAAGCATCTTTTACCCAAACAGTACCGTGTGCGTAGTGAGGCTCAATTTTAACAGCGGTATGTGCACGCGAAGTAGTGGCACCTCCAATTAACAAAGGCACACTCATTCCGAGTCTCGTCATTTCCTTGGCGACGTGAGTCATCTCTTCAAGGGATGGTGTTATCAAACCGGATAAGCCGATAATATCGACATTTTCCTGTCGTGCGATTTCTAAAATTTTTGCCGCAGGAACCATAACACCCAAGTCGATCACTTCAAAATTATTACACTGCAAAACCACGCCAACAATATTTTTTCCGATATCGTGAACATCACCTTTAACCGTGGCAAGCAATATTTTACCTTGCGCCTGTTGCTTACCAGATTTTTCTGCTTCGATGAATGGCAACAAATAAGCTACCGCTTTTTTCATCACGCGCGCACTTTTCACCACTTGTGGCAAAAACATTTTACCCGCACCAAATAAATCGCCCACGGCATTCATGCCATCCATAAGCGGACCTTCAATAACATGAATTGGTTGATCTTTTAATTGACGTACAGCTTCCGTATCTTCTTCAATATAATGATCAATGCCTTTGATAAGGGCATGTTCCAGACGTTTTTCCACGGGCAAACTACGCCATGCATCATCTTCTTTTTTTGCAACGCTACCATCACCTTTATATTTATCGGCAATGGCTAGCAAATTA
>JAOUJM010000450.1 GCA_029883265.1 Gammaproteobacteria bacterium | reverse complement strand
TATCTTGCACTAAGTTCTGTCAAAGGTCATAACCAAAAAATATTCAATAAATTACAAGTGCAACGACGCACGGAAGCAGTGGCTAAGGCACGTGAACTATCCATCCTATAAGAATTGAATAAGTCTGAAATTTTCCTCTCTATACCATATCGCTAACTAGGAACAAACCCTACCACTGAACAGTACTTTAGTAGCTACACGACTGTTGTAATTTGTCGATAGAATTAAACTACCTTAATCATTTGGAGTCAGGTATTTGATGACAAAGTCCAAGCAAGATCGGGAAAACAACTCAGTCTCAGCATATATTTATGAAATTAAACTAGGTGGTCATCTTAATACGGACTGGCAGACTTGGTTCGAGGATATGCATATTTGTCTCAATGAAAATGGTGAGACCTTGTTGGTTGGTGTAGTGACGGATCAAGCAGCGTTGCATGGTTTGCTAAAAAAAATACGTGATATGGGAATGCCTTTGTTATCACTTAAGCGGTGTAAATAAGTAAGGGAAAATAATTATGAAAGCAATTGTTTGTACTCAATATGGTGCGCCAGATGTTTTGCAAATTCAAGAGCGGCTTCAGCCAAAACCAAATGCGAATGAAATTAGAATTAGAATTCGAGCAACCTCTGTCAGTGCCGCGGATTATCGAATACGCGGTTTAAATATTCCTGCCGGATTGGGTTTTCTGATGCGACTGGTGATGGGCTTTTCCCGTCCACGAAAAAACATTCTCGGCGTTGAAATGGCCGGGGTAGTGGATGCGATTGGAGCGAATATTTCACAGTTCACCGTTGGTGATAAGGTGTTTGGTTTGAGTGGCGTTGGTTCAGGCGCTTATGCTGAATATATTTGCGTTAAGGAGTCATCAGCGGTTGTTAAAATGCTCAAGGATTTGTTCTATGAACAAGCCGTGGCTATTCCGTTTGGTGCTCATACGGCGCTAACATTTTTGCGAGACAAAGCAAAACTCAAGCCTGGGCAGCGTATTCTGATCAATGGTGCATCGGGTGCTGTAGGAACGGCTGCGGTGCAATTATCAACAATAATGGGGGCGCTAGTGACTGCTGTGTGTAGTACTAAGAATATTCAGTTAGTTAAAGATCTAGGAGCACATAAAGTTTTTGATTATACCTGTGAGACGCTCAATGCAGACGATGGATACTATGATGTAATTTTTGACACCGTTGGTACCTTGTCTTTTTCTCAAGGAAAAAAATTATTAAAAGCGAAAGGTTTGCATTTAACTGCGGTTGCAGGTTTGCCGCAATATTTACGCATGTTTTGGGCTTCACTTTGGCCGGGTAAACGTTACCTCAGTGGGATTGCAGTTGAAAGTAAACAAGATCTTGAGTATATGAATCGATTGGTGGAGCAAGGCCAGTATGTCCCGGTCATTGACAAGACTTATGACTTTGAACAAATAGTTGATGCTCATCGTTATGCGGAGACAGGCCATAAAGTTGGCAGTGTCGTCGTCAGGGTCAATATTTAGATTGAATTATTGGCCTTGTTTTTTACTGAGGATTGAGTGTGTATGAATTTGTAATCGCTATGTATTTCAAATAATGTTTTGGCGCGGCTGGCGGGTATATTAGGTCTGCTTATGCTGCTCACCGGTAGCTATTCAGTTATGCTTGAGTCAGCATTAATTAATCTAAATAATGTAACAGTGACTATAAACAACGTGAATTTGAATCAGTCGAATTTGAAATCGTCATATATCAGTGCAGTCATCATGCAGTTAGCCTGTGTTGCCTACAGCTTTATTTTAGCAAAATATTTGTTTCGGTAAGTCGTTCGCTAGCAGTTACTATGGTTTCGTTACTGCTTTTGTCGACACCAATTTTTCTAATTGCTCAAACCATTCAATTTACATTTCTATTGTATGCGGTGGAATCGCTTGCTCATCAACTAGAATTCATAATTGCCTTAACCAGTAAACTTATGTATGTTGCAGCCATTTTTTGGGGGCTGTGGTTAATACCCTTGGCTGCGCTTGTCTACTACTCGGGATTTATTCCCAGAAGTATTGGGATTTTGCTTTTATTGGGTAGCTTTGGCTATATTATTCGTTTTATTCAATCTGTCGTTTGGCCGGGCACGGAAGCATCACTTTGGAGTAATCCATTTTTGATGATTACACATATTGCTGAATTGACGTTGATGACCTGGTTATTGCTGAAGGGAATAAAACCAAAACAGACATAATTATGTTTTGATAGTTATGTGAGGCATATTTAAAATAGAATGTAAATTATTAATTAATACAAAAAACTAAAAACGATGACCAACACCATAAAACAAAACATAACCTTTGATTCCGTAGCTGGCCAAACCACCGA
>JAOUJM010000449.1 GCA_029883265.1 Gammaproteobacteria bacterium | reverse complement strand
TATGTCCGGTGCCAAGCAATGGTGCGTTTTCATCGGCGTCGTCGGTAGCGGAAGCGACTACCTTTAGCGATGAATTCCTCTAAGAAACAAATCACTGAGGCACCCAATGTAATTTAGTTAAATGGGTGTGCTGATATTCTCTTGATATTCTATCCGTTGTAATTGCGCTACTTACTGCGCCTAAAAAATATTTAGTCTTTAAATTCTATTTGATTGTTTTGAAGAACAATTCAATCTGTCAGCGGTCTTTGTAAATTGCTGCAATGGTGTGTGCTGACAGCCCAAAATGATTAGGAACAATTGAATGGGTGTTTTTTCTGGTGTTCTGTCATTATGTCCTGATATTAAATTAAATGAACCCGGTTCGGTATAGTACTGGTTTTGTATACTGTATATACCTAGCAATGTGTGAAATGTTACACAGTACATTGGAGCGACTATTTGTTATAATCATCGGCCAAACTTTCTACCCATGCATGAGACAAATGAATCAAACATCCAATCAATCGGTACCCGCGATCAATGCTAAAGGAATCGTTAAACGATACGGGAGCAATGTTGCACTCAACGAAATTGATTTGAAAGTACCGCAAGGCATGATTTTTGGTATTCTGGGTCCTAATGGCGCTGGAAAAACGACCTTGCTACGAGTGTTATCAACACTAATAAAACCCGACGGTGGTAGCGCGAATATAATGGGGCATGACCTTGTGACTCATCCTCATGATGTGCGACTGGCCATTTCGATGACCGGCCAATTTGCATCACTGGATGAAGAACTTACTGGCCGGGAAAATTTAATGTTGCAGGCAAAACTTCTGGGTTTTCGCCGACAAGCGGGTAAACGCGCAGATGATCTTCTTCACGCGTTTGAGCTTGAAGACGCTGCACAACGCCAGGTGAAAAAATATTCGGGCGGCATGCGACGAAAATTGGATATCGCTGCATCATTGGTGGCGACACCAAATATTTTATTTCTCGATGAACCGACGACCGGTCTTGATCCAAAAGCAAGAAAAGGAATTTGGCGCATGATTCGCGCTCTGTCTCAACAGGGAGTCACGATTCTGTTGACAACTCAATACTTGGAAGAGGCCGAACAACTTGCCGAACGAATAGCAGTTATTGATCACGGTAAAAAAATTGCCGAAGGAACGGTGCGTGAATTAAAAAATACCACAGGATCGGGTGTTTTACGTGTGACGCTTGCGAATCCCCAGCAAATGGAAACCGCTGCAGAACTTTTAGCAACAAGCCTTAACGACACAGTGAATCAAAATGCAGAGGGTGCAGTTTTATCGACAAGAGCGGGCTCAACCGATGCGGCTAACAAAGCCATCGCACAAGTCATAGCAGCGGGAATCGACTTGGATGGTTTTGCAATGGAACACGCAAGCTTGGAGGAAGTCTTTTTTGCGTTGACCGGACACGGGTTAAGCAATGGCGAAACAACTGACGAAGCAAAGGATGCGAGTGTAGCTAATGAAAGATGAATTGGATCTCTCGGTCATACAAGTAAAACGACCCGCAGAACCCGGCGCCATGTCCAATGCCATCACCTTCGGTTGGCGCGCGGTACTTAAGTTCAAGCATGTGCCAGAACAACTGTTTGATTTGGTAATGACGCCAATCATGTTCACTTTGTTATTCACCTTTGTATTTGGTGGCGCATTGTCAGGTTCGATTGATTTGTACTTGCACTATTTCTTACCCGGCATTTTGGTGCAAACTGTAGTGTTCAACTCGGTGTATTCCGGTATGGCACTAAGCACGGATTTAGAAAAAGGCATGTTTGATCGTTTCCGCACCTTGCCGATTTGGTCGCTCTCGCCATTTGCGGGCCTAATGGTCGGTGATGTCATACGACACATGATTGCTTCGCTGATTGTTTTATTAATTGGCATGGCACTGGGTTATCGACCGGAAATGGGTTTGATAGGCGTGTCTGGTGCATTTGTTTTGTTGTTGCTTATCGGTTTTGGTGTTGGTTGGGTTTTTATTGTGCTCGGTTTATTAATACGTGCTCCGAACACCGTCATGACCTTAGGTTTCACCGGCATCATGCCGCTGGTCTTCGCATCCAATATTATGGTTGATCCAGAAACCATGCCGAAATGGTTAAAGTGGTTTGTGGACGTCAATCCCATTTCGCACATGACCACTGCCATGCGTGGCCTCATGAACGGCGGCATAACTTTAGAAGTATTTTTTCTCGCATTACTTGCACCGGTATTGCTAACGATTATCTTAGCGCCCGTGACTCTGTGGTTGTTTCGCAGGGAGTAGTTGGGTGGGGGTGAGCATTGACTTGTTTAAGTGAAAAAAGAGTCAGTGCCCTTTGATCCAAT
>JAOUJM010000179.1 GCA_029883265.1 Gammaproteobacteria bacterium | reverse complement strand
AAGCTCGCCTTTTCTATCAGATGATGACAGTGATAATCAATTTATATTCACTATCACTCAACCGGTTCACACCATCACCCGCGCGTGGTTGCATTATCAACTCCACGGTCTATCTCATTGGGTTAGTACAGTAAGAACCATAAACGGGAAGGCCACCCAAGGGGGGCAGTTATTGTTTGTGGATAACAACTGGTCCGAACAAACCGAGGTGGTTAATCCACAATGGTTAGTCGAAGGTGAAAATACTATTCTATTTGCGGTGCCTGAAGGTGAGCACGGTAATTATGGTGTGCGTGATGTGCAATTGATTTTGGAGTTCGAAAACGGTGCTAATTTCGTGCAACGCATCGAAGCGGATAATTCCTCGGAGAGTAATTCTACCGATCAGTTGATGGATAGTGATACTGGAAAGGGATGGCGTCCTTATGCTGGTTCCATCGGCCGCAATACCAAACCCAGTGTCGCATTCTATTTTCATAAAACCCTGCAACTGGATGCGTTCCGCTTCTATTTGGAAGGAAACTTAGACGGTAGCATTAGTTTCGATTATTACGATCAGGGTAGCTGGCGCCAAATCAGCCGTTCGGGGATGCAAGGTAGAAAACTAAGCAGTGGCTGGAATGAAGTCACACTCAGTTCTGATTTCATGCAAGCTATTCGCATGACCTTCAGTGGTGATGCAGGCAGCGCGGCAAGCATTAATGAAGTGGAATTATTGGGTTCCGCAGTGGGCGCCCAAGCACGCAATCAACTGAATATTACCTATCCCTTGGATGGTGTCTATTATGGACGTACCGCCGTGATTCGTGGTTACCTCAATTTGGCAGACAACGATTCTGGCCCAGCCGACATTTTCATCAGTGGACTACAAGTCAATCAGGATAGTGGTGCGTTTGAATTAAAGCTCAGTAAAAACGATATTGGTCTACGCAGTCAACGTAACTCAGACGATTGGTCGGTCGAAGTCAAAGCGGTTTACCCAGATGGTGAAACACTGACAGAGACAGTGATACTGAATAATCATAAAAGTGATAGCTTAAGTGATAATCGCCTCCTCATGTTATATGCAATGATGATTGGGGCAGGCAGCGAACAAACATTGCAATATGATGAGGCCATTTTGGATATTGGTAGTGGTGCAGTAGACGGTGAAACCACTATTGGAATTCAGTCACTGGATATGAAAGACTTACCGCCCTTGGATCCGGGCATGACAAATGTCACCAAAGGCCCACGTAAGGGGTATCGTTTTACTCCGCATCCAATGAAATTTAAAAAACATATCAAAGTCAAACTACCGTTCGACGAATCCAAACTACCTAAAGGCTTGACGGCTGATGATATTAAAACGTTTTACTTTGACGAAAACAGTGGGCATTGGAAACCGTTAGACAGAATCAATATTGATGCCCGCGGACAAATGATTGTCAGCCATACTAACCATTTCACGGATATGATTAATGCGACGATTGTTGTGCCCGAGCATCCGCAGCTGGCCAATTTCAATCCCACGAGCATTAAAGACATCAAGGCCGCCGATCCCAGCGCCAACATCGCACTGATAGAACCACCGAAAGCCAATAATATGGGTGATGCGCGATTAAGCTACCCAATTCAAGTACCACCCGGTCGCGCGGGTATGCAACCCCAACTGAGCATTAGTTATAACTCTGGCGGTGGTAATGGCTGGTTGGGTTTAGGGTGGGATCTCAGTACACCATCGATTAGCGTAGATACCCGTTGGGGAGTGCCCAATTACCACGCTGATTGGGAAACAGAAACCTATATGCTTCAAGGCGCGATGCTGGCACCGGTCGCCCATCGTGGTGATCTCGAAGCACGCAGTAGTAATAAGCAATTTTATCCACGTGTTGAAGGCGAATTTCAAACTATTAAACGTCATGGTAACAATACGACAAATTATTGGTGGGAAGTCACTGATAAAAGCGGTAAGCGTTTCTTTTATGGGGGCCAATTAGGCGCTGGGGTGATTGAGAGTAAAGTTCTGAAAACATCTACTGGCCATATCGCGAAATGGTTTCTGAATAAGGTCGTGGATACCAATGACAATGCCATGACCTATGACTATGAAACGGTTATCGATAACGGTGCAATAGGTGATCCAACACAAGGCAAACAAATTTACTTAAAAGAAATTCGTTATACCGATGATGAAAATCAAATAGGGGTTTTCACGGTTCTTTTCAATCTTGATAAAGATCGACCAAACTATGTCAAACGAAACGATGTGAGTATTGATTTACGTGCCGGGTTCAAACAAGTTACGGCGAATTTACTGAAACAAATATTGGTCAACTATAACGGTGCGACGGTATATCAATATGACTTACAATATACAAGCGGTGCGTTTAATAAAACTTTGCTCGAAGCTTTGATTCAAAAAGATAAGGATGGCGTCGAACTTGCCCAACATGAGTTCGACTATAATAATTTTGTACAAACTTCAACGGGTCAATATGACGGTTTTTCTAGTAGTTCATCTGCCTATCAATCAAACAGTGAAGGTGGAAATATCGTTGGCAAAATCGCAAGTCGTGTTTCTTCTAGTATGTTAAGCGGAAATCTCGGTAGTTCAAAAGGAGGTAGTCTTTATTTAGGAGGCACCTGGGGGGCGAATAAGAAAAATTCAGCCGGCGGAAACATTTCGATTTCAACCAGCAAGTCCAATACTCGCTTAATGCTCAGTGACATAAACGGAGACAATTTGCCTGATAAAGTCTATGTCAGAGGGTCAAATGTCTATTTTCAAGCGATGAATATAAATGGCAGTTTCCAAGAGGAACGACGGGTAGAAGGTATTTCTCTTTTATCCAATGAAAAAACATATAATCGCTCTTGGGGTGGCCAAGTATTTTTCTCTGGCTTAACCGGTCAGACGACTAGTATGAAATCGACGGTAACCCAAGATGTTTACATGTCCGATGTAAACGGTGATGGGCTGGTGGATCTGGTCAATAAAGGCCGTGTCTATTTTAATCGTATCGAAGCCGGCATTCCAAAATTTGAAGCGGATAGTAGAAGAACGCCGGTACCCATGCGCGTCAATCCTGATAGTGTTGCTGAGGGTTTTCCTGATTTTTCAACTATTAAAAACGAAATATTACAAAAGAGCCCGTTGATTGATAGCGTCAAGCTTTGGAAAGCGCCATACACAGGTACCGTGCGCGTTCATGGTAGTTATAAATTGATTCCACCCGTTACGACGGATAGCGAAGAATTGCAAAGCCTGGATGGAGTTATCCTCTCTATTCAGAAAAATAGTCATAATTCACAAGAAGTGATTCCGCTTGAACGAATAGCCGCAGGTGATCATGCGACGAAAACGTTTTCAATCACTAAAAATATTTCAAAGAACCAAACGCTTCTATTTCGAGTTCAATCAATTTTTGACGGAAACGAAGACAACGTCGATTGGAATATTCAAATCGATTATACGGATGTTAATACTGGATCAGCGAATCCCACTCGAAAAGACGCGAATAATCTACCGGTGTATCGCTTTAATAGTGCAGATGATTTTGTTTATACTGGTCGCGATACGACAGTTTCAGCACCCTACACAGGCAAGCTAAAAGTTTCTGGCATCATCTCAAAATTAAGACCCATATCAGATGATATTTTTGTCGTCGTTGCGGTAGAGGGAACCCCGGTTGCGGAACAGTTGATTTTATGGGATCGTCCACATCAATCTACTATTGATTTAGACGTTGAAGTTGAAAAAGATGATCAGATCTATTACAAAATTTTTACCGATTCGCCGATTGATTTAACCTCAATTGTATGGTTGCCAGAGGTCTACTACACCGAGGCCTGGACAGAACCTTATAAAACTTATGATGAAAATGGCGCTGAAACGGGCGAAGTCCCGGCACAGCCGGTTCCCGTGCAAGAAAATGGTGAAAATGTATTAACATTTCCCAGCGTGTATGACATTGAGGATTACCATGACAATAACCTACGAGGACACGCGCCGCCATTCTGGGTTGCACCGCGTGATGGCGTAATCAGTCTCACTTCCTGGGTTAAACCAAAAGGACGCGAGTCGTACAAAACGATTGAGGATGAGAATGGTCGTTATGTTGATGTGCCCTACAATGAGTACGATTTCACCGGAGACATCTATTTTACGGCCAAACGAAACGTTGAGCGTGTTACCAAACACTATATGCAGTTTACCGGAAAAGACATTAACTATGGCGAAGGTGAAAATAGGGAATACATAACTGAGCCATTTTCGAATACAGATATTGTCAAAGTAAAACGCGGCGATCAGATTTTCTTTGATTTCACCACGCGCACCCCCGAACATTTAAACTCAGGTTTAGACAAATGGCGCGTTGGTTTTACCTATCAGGATGCGCAAAACTGGAAAGCACCTTTTGCTGATCACGCCGAATTGTTGACAACAGTTAAGCTAAAAGAAGAGTTTGTGATTCCACCACCCGAAGATGATGGCACTACGACAACGGCTCACGAACAAGAATTGTTGGATCAAGCTGCTGAAGAACAAGCGGCTACCGAAGCGCAGGCTGAACTCGATCACTATGCTTATCGTCGATTCGTTTACTTAGTGGAAAACGATGGACATGAAGCATTACAACACGTGGAAAAATTAGTTTACGATAATGAGGAAATGACTTTTTCCAACCAAGTCAATCTCAGTGATCAGGGTTTGTGGAACTTTAACTTGGTAGCGAACGATGAGGAATTGAGTGAGCATATCGATTCTGCATCGACACAAATTCGCTATACCCATGACACCGAAGCCTTCGAGTCAATAAAGACAACCTATCTCAATATCATTCCACAACTTGAAATTAAAAAAGCACTAGCTGACGATTTTGAAATTAAGCTTAATATCTGGCGCGAAGGCACAGACATACCGAGCACTTTGAGTTATTTCATCAGAGCGGGTCAAACCAAAGTTCAACGAACCTCAGCGAGCCGGTTTTACGTCGACTATGGAAAATCACTTTACTTCGATGTAGAAACTAGTGATTCCAAGGCGGCATCGCAACTCGTGGACAAAGGGAAGATTTTATTAGTTGAAGAAATCAGCAAAACGGTGACTATTCCCAAAGGACCCGAAAATACTCATTATTCTGGTGAAGTTAAATTCGTACCCGATCTGGTTTTTGATTTTGGTTCTACAAGTGTTCCGGCCAATACCAGCATCGACTATGTTATCGAAAAAAATGGACAAACGGTGGGTACCAAAACCTTCAAAGTTCAACAAGGGCGCGTTGGAAAAGACCAGGCGATAAGCTTAAATGCGAGCAGCGGTGACCAATTTAAAGTTGCTTATCGTACGGATTCTCGTGTCTCGATTTACAAGGCTAGAACACATAAAGTTGATCTTGTCTTTGTTGAGGCAGACAGCTACACGGTTTCAGGTCTAAATGCGGATGTCTTAATGCGGGATATATTAAAAGCAACACGATATGTTGATGTTCATCTCGAAACACCGTTAAAGCTAGAAGAGGAAACCACTGACCTCACTGTGAATTACCCGCTCGACGACACGAGTGTAGGCATTGTCAATCGACGCTGGAGTTATTTTGGATTCAATGGCGGACTCGATCTGAACGATGCCGACGATGTCGGGCATAACGCCATCACAAATGCCGAACTCGCGTTAGCGTTAAAAGACGTTCGTGAGGTAAACGAAAATACGCCCGCATCGGATTTTAATGACACGGACGCGAGCACCCAAAAATTGTTTTTGGCCGTGGGAATGCCGGAACATGAGCGTTGGCTTGGTTCCGACGATGACTGGCATTTTTCCAAAAATGGCATGGCCAGTTCACGACTGAACAATGACCGAGTTGTTTTGCCAGAACCTCCCACCGAAGAAGAACTTGAACAAGCGAGAAACAGTGGCGGCTACAACTTACCAACAGACGTCACTCAAAGCGAAGCGGAATTGGTACTCAATTCATCACCAGCGTTTGCGATACCCAAAACGAGTGAATCGAACGGCACTAATTATGGTGGTGGCTTTATTTTCACGCTATCGCATGGTAGTACACCTAGCTATGGGAAAAGCGATTATCTGGATATGAATGGAGATCGCATCCCGGATATTATTCAAAACGACGGTACCATCCAATATACGCTGCCGCACAATAAATTTCCATTGACGGGTAGCCTAGCGGGTCACGTTCGTGATTCCTATGGCGAAACCATGACGGCGACGCTTGGATTAACGGCACTATATGCACAAATATCGGCATCAGGAAGACAAAATATTTCGGGCGGGCAAGCGGGCGATAGTAAAGCGGGTTCTTTCGTTTCCAGCGCGGGTCTCGGTGGTGGCTTTTCTTATGCCGAAAGTGAAATCATGGACATGAATGGAGATGGACTCGCCGACAGAATTCGTCGAACTTCAGATGGTGGCTTGGAGGTTTCGTTGAATACCGGTAGACATTTCCTAGCGGCGGTTCGCTGGTTTAGTTCCAATGCACACATCAATCGAAGTATCAATGTTAACACTTCATCCAATGTGGGTGGCGCATTAAAATGGCAATCGGGTAGCTTCGATCAGAGTTTTACTGGTGGTGTGAGTTTTACCCGTGCAAGAACTTCGACTTTCGACATGATTTCCGATGTAAACGGTGACGGTTTACCCGATTTAATTCGACTTAGTGACCGCCCAACTGTGACTTCCGCAGTCGATTTGCGCGGTTTCAATCATCCAAACAATAATCACATGGATGTCGCGTTTAATACGGGCCATGGTTTTACAAACTTTCAACGCTGGGGAACTGGCTTAGATTCTCGATTGGTTAGTGGATCTAACTATTCCTTGGGTGGTAATGCAAGTTTTACAATCACCATTACTTTTCCTTTAACTCCTTTCGGCGTCGTCATTAATCCAGGCGTTAGTGTAAGTTCATCGCTTTCACGCCAAGAAACATTGCTACGTGATGTGGATGGTGATGGGTTAGCAGACCACGTAACGTCATCTTCTAACAATGCATTGCGTTTTGTGCGAAACAAAACCGCATATACAAATTTATTACAAACAGTAAAACGACCGTTGGGCGGTGAGTTTGAGATTCACTATGTGCGTAGTGGTAACACTTATGAACAACCGAGTAACAAATGGGTCATGAGTCGGGTTGATGTTAAAGACGGATTTAATGTCGGTGTCCGACCCGGTGCGCCGAATGACGGAGCAGATCAACAATTCCAGTTTGAATATCAAAACGGTCAGTATAATCGTTACGAACGTGATTTTTACGGATACCAAACGATTATTGAAAAACACGTGGATCCAACAACCAATGTTGCATTGCGCACCATTGAACAAGAATTTATCAACGACAACTACTTCGGTAAAGGTTTGCTGCTGAGTCAAAAAACACTTTCCAGTAGTGAATATATTTTAAAAGAGGTCAACCATGAATACGAGTACGAGCGTATCAATATCGGCTCGGATAAGCTGTATAACCGGGTGATTTTCCCCAAGCGTATGGCGACCACCACTTATTACAATGAACTTGCCAGTAACCTAGCAAGTGGCCTAGGACAACGTATTGAATTTGAATACGATACCCGCGGCAATATTATCCATTTCATGGATCACGGTGACGTCGGTAATCACGATAATATCGAAGCTTTTATTCAGTATATTTCCGATAGCGCGGCTCATATCTATGATAAACCGAGTAAAATTGATATTTACTCCAATGGCGCCTTATTACGCACTCGCGAAGCCGAATACGACAGCGGCACGGGTAATTTACGCAAGATACACCAATATGTCGGTGGTGCAAAAGCCACGACGGTACTGGATTACGACGCCTACGGTAATATCGTTAAAGTGGTCGGACCTGCAAACTACCAGTCACAGCACTACACCCTGGACTTTGTTTACGATGACGAACTGCATACCTATGTTGAACACATCCAAGATAGTTTTGGCTATCAGTCCACGGCTAAGTATGAACCTAGATTTGGTCAAATTCTCGAAACCGTGGATCAAAACGGTAATAAGATTAGCTATCGCTATGACAGTTTTGGCCGCACTACCGGTATAACCGGGCCATACGAACAAAACAGCGGTAAGACTACTATCGCCTTTGAGTACCATCCCGAAGCCAGCCCGGCTTATGCGATCACCCGTCATTATGATCCGTATCGTGATAAGAGCGGCAGCGATACCATCGACACGGTATTATTCATCGATGGCATGAAACGCGTCATCCAAACCAAAAAAGACACTGCGATACATGTCTCAGCGGATCAGCCCACGCAAATCGGTATGACGGTTTCAGGGCGCATGAAGTTTGATGCCTTGGGTCGCACGGTTGAGCAGTACTATCCGACTTTTGAACCGGCAGGTAATGCTGCTAAATTTAACCCAGCCGCACATGCGATTGATCCGACCATGACCGCCTACGATGCATTGGATCGCACCACCGCAACGACATTACCTGACGGCAGCACCACCATTATTGACTACCTCATCGGATTCGCCCAAGGCGGACCGGAATACCGCGTCACGCGCGTCACTGATGCCAATGGTAAAGTCAAAGAAACGTATAAAGACATACGCGACCTCATCGTTGCAGTTAAAGAACACAACCAAGGTGAAGACCTGTGGACGCAATACGAATACGATCCACTGAAACAAATCACCAAAGTCATTGACGCCAAAGGCAATCAAACCACCGTCGAATACGATAGCTTAGGACGTCGTACGGTTATCGATAACCCCGACATGGGCCGCGTGAACATGCAATACGACTTAATGGGCAACCTCATTAAGAAGGTTTCCGCCAACCTCAAAGGCAAAGGCAAGAAAGGCGCAGATCTCGCGATTGAATATGAATACGAGATCAATCGTCTCACGCACATCAAATATCCAAACTCAGTGACCAGCAACATCACTTATGAATACGGCGCACCAGCAGCGAAACACAATCGCACGGGTCGTATTACCAAAGTCAGTCATCAAGCTGGCACTGAAGAACGCTTCTACGGCAAGCTCGGTGAAACCATTAAAGAGATCCATCAAATCCCCATCACCCAAAACGGCGGACAAGGTGGAAGCAGTAACAACGAAGTGGAAATCTTCACCATGTTATTCGCCTATGACAGTTTTGGACGACTGCAAAACCTCGTCTATCCCGATGGCGATCAAGTGGATTACGACTACGACGCGGGCGGTAACGTCAGCCGCATTCACGGCAAAAAAGACCAAAGCCAGCAAAGCTACATCGACCGCATTGAATACGACGCCTTTGGTCAGCGTCAGTTCGTGAAATACGCCAACGGTGTGATCAGTGAATACCAATACGATCCTGAAACGCGAAGACTGCAACGCCTTAAAGCCCAAAGCCAAGCCATCGCGTTTCAAAATATCCAATACGGCTATGACAACGTGGGTAACATCCTACAACGTCATAACCAAA
>JAOUJM010000448.1 GCA_029883265.1 Gammaproteobacteria bacterium | reverse complement strand
GACTACAAACAAGCGCCTTGTGTTAGTAAGTGAGGATGCTCGAACTTGGACACAAAACTCTATAGGTAAACACGTTTGGTTGAGTGATATTGCCTTAATACAAAATCGATTTTTTATTGTTGGTGAGCTAGGAACGATTGCGACGAGTGAAAATGCAATCGACTGGAAATTCACAGAAACAAAAACATCTTCTAGGTTATTTAGCTTGGCCTTTTCTGGCGACACATACATTGTTGTGGGTAACGATGGGGTAATTTTGAAAAGCGAAGACGGAAATAGCTGGTTATTACAAGAGAGCACCACAGATGCTGGACTACGCAAGGTAGTCTGGGACGGACAACATTTCATCGCTATTGGAGATCGAGGCACAATTTTGTCGAGTGCTAACGGCGTAAGCTGGAGTCGGCACCAAACGGATATCGACAAAATTCTTCTCGATATTGTTGTAAATGATGGTTTGTATGTGGTCACTGGAAGAAATGTCGTTTTGACCAGCGATGATAGAATCAGTTGGATAGCGCAAGATGTAACCCAATTCGGCAATCAAACATATTCGAGCATTCGATGGTTTGATAATCAATTTCTAGTTTTAGGAAGTGAAAAAGTATTTTCCAGTGTAGATGGTGAAATTTGGAAAGAATTTGTCGGCCCCCATCCGGTGCAAACATTGAGTTACTTATTATTGAGCGATGGTCGCTATCGTGTCGTAAATTATGAAATAGATACGGCCAACTTTTCAACATGGAGCCCCAAATTTCAAATTGTCGAGAATGATTTTCGCGCAATCGCCATGTCTACGAATTCATTCGTGATCGTAGGGGACGGTCTAATTCTGAGTAGTGCGAATACTGAAGATTGGATACAAGCGAATCTAGACTTTGATAGTCATTATTATTTTAATGATGTTAAATGGATTGGTGATCAGTTTGTAGCCATGGGGTCCAATGGTTTAATTGCGACAAGTTTAGATGGACAATATTGGAATCAACGGGGAGTTGATTTCACAGAATCAATTTATGAGTTTATTCAATTCAAAGACAAAATTATCGCAGTCGGTACTGATGGTTCAGTGATAACCAGTAGCGATTTGTCTACTTGGCAACGAGACTATATTCATGATATTGGACAAGAACCGGGTCGGGGTCTTGATATAACAACGAATGGGGAAGTCGCTGTCGTGGTAAGTTTTACTGGCCACCATTACACTTCATTGGATGGATTGCATTGGCAGGCCCAGAATCTTGCAAATACCTTCCCATTTGGTTTCAGGTCAATACACTGGGCAAGTGGAAATTTTTATGCCAATGACGCTCAGAATATAATTCATATAACGACAGATCTTTCAGAATGGAGAAAAGAGCAAATCGGGGTAACGGATATTTACGATTTTGAAATATCGTCGGCAAACAATGTTCTATTCGCGCTGGGCTCTACACAAGCTGCGTTCAATTATCGAGAACTCAAGTAATTCTAAACTAACACTAACACATTGTCCCCAATCATGCTGCTTCACCATAGGCCAAATGAGTTCTCACCAATTCTTTCAATTTGTGACGCTCTCTAATATTGACACAGCAAAAATGACGCGATTGAGTTTGTTTGTTCATTACAGAATCGGGCAAGCGGAATCTCTATTTAAGTTAAAATCAAAAAAAAGATTCTTCAAGTCGTTGTCGCTATTGTAATATCAAATCCAAACTTTTTTCATAAAGCATCTCCAGATCCAAGCCGGCAGTTTCCGCTACGATCATATCGCCATATAGACAGGAAGCCAGAAGTAAAAGTGTGTCCATTGGATCGCGGTTGAGGTCAATTTCGCCGAGGTGTTGCATGATAATTTCGTTACCATTGGGTATCTTGGACTCAAATAATTCGGGTACGTCGGGGTGAAGTAGGAAGCGATCAGAAGCTTCAATTTCCTTGGGATTGGGATCGACCTCACTGGTTAGTAATGAGGCGACAAAATTCGCCATTAACCGTGGATACTTTTTTGCCTGCTTTGCGGTATGTTTGAAGACACGACGAATCGCCGCTTCGCCGCTTAGCGGTTCCTGGTGCTGTAATGCAGCCAGATCCAGCGCCCAAACCCCCATCATATATTTGAGAATATCTTCTTTTTTCTGAAAATAATTGAAAAAGGTCATTTCCGTAATCATACACATCTCTGTAATTGATTTGACCTTTAAGTCTCTGAAATTTATCACTTTGCTGAGCTGATACACAGCATCCAGTATGTTCAGACGAGTCTGTGCTTTGTTTAATTCACGTTTACCAAAATCAGCCATTGATTACTACCATTGATTTAACCTGTTGTTATTACAAATAAAACTTGTTTTATTATAGTCAACTAAAACTTTATTGACAAGTGTCGA
>JAOUJM010000447.1 GCA_029883265.1 Gammaproteobacteria bacterium | reverse complement strand
ACTGGGGGAGGTTTATAGTGTCTCCGTTACCCACTTTATTCTTTTTCATTAATATTGACAGCGAAAACGTCTAAGGGGACTAATAATTCATCATACTGGCCGATATATCTCACATGAGGCAGGTATATTCATGAATCTTAGGCAAAAATTTTCATTACAAAACCAGATTTCTCTATCGAATTCTGGCAAAGTAGATCGTCGCTGGATTGTTCCAGGTGACGTGCCGGCGAGCAGACCGATAAAAAATTCGACCCTTGATCGGCATCGAATACCGACTTTAGGTCCAGATTCTGTTTCTCGCAGAGCCATTCTAATCTTGGGTCTTGGATTGATTTTAAGTATTAGCATCGTTTTTTTTACGAAAAACCAACACAAGGAAGACGTTACAAATGTGGCGGAATTTAATACGCTAGAACGAGACGACGGTTATCGCGCCTCTATTGAAAAGGAAGCAAACATAGTAACCATTACCCTACGAGAACCTAAAGCTCTTATTCACACTGACAATAAGAACAGCACCCACAAGAATGTGAGCGTATCGAACAAAAACAATTCGCCTGAATCTATCTCACAAATAAAAGAAAACCCACGTTTAGTCACTCATACTGTTGTGAAGGGCGATACGCTCTGGTATATCACAAAGAAATATGTGAAAAATCCCTATCTCTATCCCGAGCTTGCACGCTTAAGTAATATTACTAACCCCGATCTCATTTATCCTGGCGATCTTGTTCGAATTAAATTTTTCTAGGTATGACACAATTCGGAAAAAAAGCGAACACCTCTCCTAAATACAGAAATCATATGATGCAGAATTCAGACTGTTGCATTTTGAACGGCTAGCACTGCTGTCCACAATCTTTACCATTCGCATTTTCGTTCTAGAAAAGCCTAAAAATCTTGCAATTGGACTTGCAAATTATGCGCGAGCGAGAATTCTTATTTACATGTTTTTCGCAGACCTGTCTGCACCCAAGGGGCAAAGCGAAGTCGAAACCTAGTTTGTTTCATCGAGAGTTCTGCGTTTGTAAAAATTACAATCACTTTTTTAGCCTGTTGGAGCACTTTAGAATTCCTCACGCTACAGCTTTGGGTAGGGATTTTGGTACTTTTACTCTAAAGTGTATAAAAACCGAAACCAAAGTACCTCGGTTACCACTCGGTTTATGCCCTGTAGAGGTAAGAACGGCATCTAATAGCTTTCATGTCTTTTGCGAACTCAAAATCAGTTCTCAATTCTAATATGTGCTTTCGATCCAATTATTGAAGCAATATTTTCTCAAAGAAAGGGATTGCCGCGATGCCATTTCATATATCTCACAGATTCATCATAAGTCTGCACTATAATAGAAGGCCGAGATCACTTCGGAGAAGGTATATGGGACAGCAATGACTCAGATCCCCTTACTGCTTTCAGGAAGAAGACACGAAAAAAGCGCTATTCTTTTTTTTACAGGTATTGTGATTCTTCCGTCTATAGCATTGTTTATTCTTTGCCTTGCTCAAGGTTTTTCTATGGCAAAACATTTATCAACTATGGGTGGGCAAGAAAATCAAATACTGCGATCTAGTCTCAGTTTCTCCAAAATACATTCCGATAATTTAAATAGAAGCATCAAAGTTATCAAAGTCTTTTTCCTTAGCAAAATTTATTATTCCGTCTCGCCATGCGTTTTCATCTCCTTCAAATAGTAAACAAATCCTCCAGCCAAAACTAAATGTAGTATTGTATTCGGAAGAAAGGACCCGAGTGTCAGGAAGACACCAGAAAAATAGGCGAAGACGTCAATGGGTACTAAACCTAGCTGCAATAATAGGTTTGCGATCAATATACTGCGAAACGTTTGAGAATCTCGTTGTCCCCTTATAAGGTAGTTTAAAACGCCAAAGGCGATAAGCAGCACGCCCACCGTACGAGCCATAACGTTGGCTGTTTCACTAGGTATTGCCATTTTTACATCAATTATGAGTATACTAGGAAAAAGAAGTGCGAAGGTTCCAATAGAGATCGCTACTATTGAAACTAAGCTCAGGAAGATCTTTCGATTCATATTGCTTTACCTGCGTTGTAAGTTAAGATTGTAGCCTATCATTGCCTGCGGGTCGGATCGATTACCTCTGAGGTAAAACTAGTTTTAGATTAAGGGTGGCATAGTTGAATAAAGTGGCGAGTATATTGAAATATTGGCGTCAATTAAGAAAAATGAGCCAGTTAGATTTAGCCCTTGTTGCAGACATATCAACAAAGCACTTGAGTTTTATCGAGACAGGTAAGGCTATCCCCAGTCCTCAATTGGTTTTGAAATTATCAAAAATTCTCGAACTACCGCTGCGTGACAGAAACGCATGTTTAATTGCTTCAGGCGCTACCCC
>JAOUJM010000446.1 GCA_029883265.1 Gammaproteobacteria bacterium | reverse complement strand
CATTGACGGCGTTCCATGCTACTTGGCGAGTACCATTGCTGGTTTCAATACTAATATTATTCAATGACGATACGAACACATTGCTTACATCAACATTAGCTGGAATGTCTGCGGGTGGAATTTGAGGTGGTGTGTAATCGAGAAAATGTGGCTCAACATAAAATAATACTTTTTCATTTTGCGCGTCGTAATAAGCAATAGTCGAGCGACCATAGACGTCTAAACTTAAATCGCTATAACGCCCGACATTGTCATTTGCCGACGGTTTTTCGATGCGCCAGCTTTCTGCTTGTCCACCGCTGCGATTGACAATGCGATCGGCATATTTCAAGGTATTTTGTGTCGCATCATAATATGAAATATGCGGTTGAAAATATTGGTCAATCGCAAACCCAAAAATATTATTAGTTTCGACCGTATCGACGACCGATGTCTGCCATTGTTGATTCGATTTTTTAGCATAAATTATATTGCCATTTTTAAAATAAACCAGCTGCGGACGATTGTCATTGCCGATTTGCATTTGAATGCCACTACCCGCACCCAGGTCGCTATCAATGAGTTCCAATTGCCATAAACCCGTATCCGCTTGTTGTGCATAAAATGCTTGGTCATTGGTTTGTAAGGCGAGGCGAACCTGTCCGCTCGGTGTTAGTGAAATGGAATGATATTGGCCACCATTGGTGGCAACCACGCTATTGCTCCAAATAGCGTGATCACCATCGCTACTTGATACCATGAGTTGGCTATTCAGTTGATCATAGAATGAAACCGTCGCTACGCCTTGATCATCAATCACAAGACCAATGTCAGTAAAATAATCAGCTCGATTGGCACTATCGGTGACTTGTTGGATTTGACGTTTTGTCCAAACGCCTGTGGTTTGTTTGAACCAACAACTTATGAAGCGATCTTCTAATGCGCAAATTGCTGGTTGATTGGTGTTGGGATCCAAAGCGATTTCCGCGAAACGTCCATAAACGCCAACACCATCCAAACTTTCACTTGTCCATGAGCGGTTAAAATAGGTGTAAATGAGTTTTGCATTCGCCTGATCAAATGAGGCTATGTGATATTCACCGCTTCGATTTACCGTCAATGCCACATCAATACCAAAATCCGCTTGCTCTGATGTTGCAGGCCTGGGAATGGTAACCGAAGGTTTGACTTCAATAACCACAGGCGAGGAACGAAATCCATCACAGGCCAAGCTTAAAAGGGAATAGCCTTTGCGTGCGCCGGTTACCAAAATATGTTCGCTGCCACTTTCTGCGATATATTCGGCTTGCAAGTAGTTATCATTGTATTCAAGTTCAATATCGTTACTGCAATCTAGAGAGGTCGGTGCGCCAAGATTGTCGACGGCGCTCACTTCGAATCGATATTGGCTTTCAAGGTCGATGGCAATTCTGCTTGGGTTCACGTCAATTGCGCTCATATCAGAAAACAAGCTGGCCGAAACTGAAACCACCGCTGCAAGATCATTAAAATAGGCAGTAATCTCTATCTCGCCTTCGCTTTGATGGCTGCTAAGCACTCCTGATTCATCAACACTAATAATCGATTCATCGCTGGAGGCCCAAGTAACAATGACAGGATTATCGACAGTATTGGCAATAGGGTTGCCTTCAAGGTCAGTGATAATGGGTTTGAGCAAAAACTCATTACCTTGAGCCAGTTTTAAACTGGCCGGTTCAACACGAAGTATATTTGTATTGTTTTGTGCAATATTTTTTTGCTGCGTTTGAAAAATAGTGGTGACATTGAGATTGTTCTCGTTTTCAGCACTTAAGCTAAATGGATTTGAATAATTTAGAAATAAGGGTTCGACATAAATTTCGATGCTTTGATTAATGCCACTATAATACGCAATCGTGCCACGTTGCTTTTCATCGACTATCATATAGCTATATTGCCCAATATTGGTTTGGGTTGATGGTTGCTCAATATGCCACTCTTTAAAATTACCTGTGATTGGATCGCGTAAATGCATGGCATAACGTAGCGTGTCTGCATCGGTGTCATAAAACGATACACGCGCTTGTGCGAATGTATCTAGGGCAAAACCAAAATGAGTGTTGCTATTAACGCTTGCGATAACACTACGTTGCCATTGTAAATTGGATTTGTATGCGTAAATAAGATTTCCATTTTTTGAATAGACAACTTGTGGTCGATTATCGACACCTATGCGTAACTCAATGCCGATACCGGAACCCGTATCTGCGTCAATTAATTCCATGATCCAGGTATCATTCACATCTTGTTGTGCATAGAAAGCGAGCTCATTGCGTTGTAGGGCTAAGCGTAGCTCGCCGTTGGGCGTGATTGCTAGCGAATGATGTCGCACGTCTTGATCGGTGACCACGCTGCGTGA
>JAOUJM010000445.1 GCA_029883265.1 Gammaproteobacteria bacterium | reverse complement strand
CATCGGAGATCCCCACAACCTTCCCTGTTAACAATGCAGCGTGGGTATTTGTTGCTAATAATTGCAATAAGCATACGAACATTAACAAGGTGCGTTTAATAACATACATTGTAGATTCCCAATAGAATAGCAGCATACGCCAAGTATTTCGGTATTTTATAGGATGTGAAAGCGTCGGACTTGATCCAGAACGATAATTTAAACCAGATGTCTATGAGCTTTCCTTGCCAGCCCATAACTCTATCTCCTACTGTTTCGATGCTAAAAAAGCCTTCCTCTTTATCATAGGGTTTGTCTGGGTCCGGTACAGTAATTATGTACTTTGGTTTTGATTCATCTTTGTAACTGAACCTCGCATCGTAAAATGTTTTTTCTTTTAAATAGTTTATTCCGTCGAACGCTTGCAATTCTGCTTTTTTATAGCCAAGTTTACTTTTAACATACCATTCAATGATCCGGCTATTTCTATATGATTTTATATATTTACCAAGGCTGGTTTTGTAATGGCCTTTTGTTACTTGAATAAAACGTATTAAGTACCAAGCCAATAATATCCATATGAAGTAAATCAATGCGGTTGTGTTTTTGAAGGTGATTTCAACAATTGGCAAACTAATTTTGGTCCCTATTTTAGCTTCCGCTAAGTAGTATAGAATGATTAGCGTCGACAAAATATTAAGGTTTCGACGTTCAGGCTTTGAATCTTCCCACAATCCCTTGGTAAGGTTGTCACTCATTGTTTTTAGTTTCCTTTTCTTATTTTTCATCACATCTTATACGACAACCGAATACTCACGTTCCGACTACTGCATGCTGAACATCGCAAGCGTTGTCGTAGCTGGTCAAAATTCAAATCGCCGTACTGATTTAGCAGTTCCGCTATTGGCAATTTCACATGATGATGACAGTCATGACAATACGCTTCAATATTATACGCGGCGTCTTCCACTACATCGGCTAAGCTGTCAACGACGATCATTGTGTTTAGTGGCCACTATAACTTAAAGATCCACGAAATCCATGTACTGTTTTCACGCACTCGTATGTCTTGATCAACACTATCTTCTTCATTTTGCCATTTAACCATTTTTCCATTTTCTAAATAGACGAGATAGTCGTTATGGTATCCAAAACAAGGAAGCATCCAGCAGAACCCCAATGAAGGTATTCCAAAAATGAAATTGGCAATAGCGTGTTCGGTAGTTATTGTTGTTGTTTTATACAGCCAAGTAGAATGAAATGCACCTTCCCTTTTTTCTAGACCCCTAACTTCAGTTGGCTTTCCAATACGCTGTTTGATTTCATTATTGTCAATACCAATGGGTAATCGTGCTAGTTCCGCATTGGGGTCTGATGGAACCAAGGCACAAGCATTGAGCACCATGAGGATGAGGATTAGATATGCGATTCTCACTTTATTGTTAAATTTCATTTTTTACGTGTTCCTTATAGGGAAATCCTAAACAAAACGCCGAAATTGTCTATGGGCAATTAGAAACTAATGGAAGTGTACAACGCACCAATAAGGATAGGCCAAATAACAATTTCTCTATGCCATTACTCTAAAACAAAATTCCTAATTTTCATTTGTTTTTTTGATCAGAAAATGGGAAACGGAATTGATTTTAAGTCATTGTATTTCTGATTAAAGCATACAATGCTATGGATAAATATGAAGTTTTGTTTAGGATTTCCCTCCAATAATTACAGCCTATTACATGAATACCGATAATCACAAACGATACTCTGTATCTATTTCCATTCCTCACCATAGTCATGCGTGAGTTCTTCGTCTTTGGCGATATCGCGTAAGGCCACTACGGTAAGATCGTCATAGTAGGCAACATTCGGATAGTGACTGTGATTAATATATTTCAATTCATTCTGGACGCGAATGGCCGATTTAGGTGTGAGCCATAACACGTGTTCACCATCTTCATGCGTGGGTTCACCTTCAACGGTTCCGATCACTTCACCATGAGCAATAGATTTCACCGCAAACAAACCAAGACCATGTGTCTTGCTAGGTCGAACAATAATCACATTTCACTCCTTGCGATAACCCAGATAAGGCGCGTTTTATAACAGAAAACAGAACAAACCGACAAGTGAGAATATTATACCGTAAACATACAATTCCCCTCCCCCAACACCCAACCTGCCACGGTTCCCGATCCCACTTGAATTTAAGATCCCATCAGGCCGTGCATTATATTTCCGTATCGCCCCACCCCTGACGACGCTTTTCTCCCCTTTTTCTTCGTTTTTTCTCCATTTTTTCTCGGCTCGGTGATCTTTAAAAAAACTGAGGATTTAATAGGGCGGGGCTTGAGGGTGGCACGGAGGGTTGGGTTTGGCACGGGGTGGGATTTGTATGCTTA
>JAOUJM010000444.1 GCA_029883265.1 Gammaproteobacteria bacterium | reverse complement strand
ACTTTGCGACTAGTTTTGCGTAAACGAGTGGCCATTTGGCCAGCCAAAGCAAATAACAAATCTGGATTTTCGTGGGTTATAGAGCGGAATTTGCTATAGCTGATTTCTGCAAGTGTGCAATCGTTGCGCGCGCGGACCCATGCAGAGCGACCAGCAGGATTATTATCGAATAAGCCCATTTCACCAAAAAAATCACCCTTGTTTAAATAAGCGAGAACGATTTCGTGGCCATCATTGTCTTCCATGAGTACGGCAACTGAACCGTCGATGAGGTAATACAAGACATCAGGTGTGTCACCGGCGTAAATAATCAGACTTTTGCTAGGGTAACGACGTAAATGACAGTGTTCCAGAAACTGATCAATTGTACTATTGCCAGTAGTTTTCGCCGGTTCTTGCGAATTTGACATTGGGTTGGCCATAAAAACCTCTTTCCTTTTGTGTTTAGGTCAGAAAACCGCTTTGACCACGGTTTTTTTGCCATTTGTGTTACCATATCGGCACCTTGGTGTGGGAGCTTAAAATGAAATCAGTTGTTCGATGGGTTAATAACGCCATGTTTGTCGGTGAATCAGCCAGTGGTCACGCAGTGGTTATGGATGGCCCGCCTGAAGGAGGCGGCCAGAATCTTGGGGTTCGGCCTATGGAGATGCTATTGCTCGGTATGGGCGGCTGTAGCGCTTATGATGTCGTGAGTATTCTAAAAAAATCTCGACAGCCTATTATTGCTTGCCATGTGGAGCTCGAGTCCGAGCGTGCTGAGGCAGTTCCTAAAGTTTTTACTAAGATCCACGCCCACTTTGTGGTCAGTGGACGCAGCGGCTTAAAAGAGCAAAATGTTAAACGGGCAGTTGAGTTATCCGCTGAAAAATATTGCTCGGCATCGATTATGTTGGGCAAGGTGGCTGTTGTTAGTCACAGTTTTGAATTAATTATTGAAGATTGAGGTAGTAGACATCATGCAACGACCTGAAGCGACTCGCGGTTTGCGCCATGTCGCATTGTATGTAAAAGACCTGGCTGCCTGCGAGCAGTTTTATTGCGAATTAATGGGTATGCATGTGGAGTGGCGTCCTGACGCGGATAATGTGTATTTAAGTGGAGGTAATGACAATCTAGCCTTGCACAAAGCTAGTGAGTTGCTTGACGTCAATGCGGTGCAAAAACTTGATCATATTGGCTTTATTTTGGCTACACCAAGGCATGTGGATGATTGGTTTGTGTTTCTTCAAGCACAAGGTGTTGAGATTCGTAATCCACCAAGAACCCACCGTGACGGAGCCCGTAGCTTTTATTGTTATGATCCAGATAAAACTGTGGTACAAATGATTTACCACCCGCCGATAAGTGATAAATAGTTCAATCCTTGATGAGAAAAATGTAAATGAGCTCGATGAACAAACTGAAACTCTATGGCTTTAACAACTTAACCAAGACGCTAAGTTTTAATATTTATGACATTAATTACGCACGCACGGCGAGTGATAATAAAGCCTATATTGAATATATCGATGAAGAATACAATGCTGCACGTCTAACAAAAATTCTCACCGAAGTGTCGAATTTAATTGGCGCCAGCATTTTGAATATCGCCCACCAGGATTATGATCCTCAGGGCGCAAGTGTCACGATGTTAATTTCCGAAGAACCGATTGCGACACAAGATCTTGTGTCTGAGGAAGAAATTGAAGAGGAGCAGCCTGGTCCATTGCCAGAAACTGTGGTGGGGCATTTGGATAAAAGTCATATCACCGTTCACACTTACCCGGAAAGTCATCCTGATGATGGCATATCAACCTTTCGTGCAGATATTGATGTTTCGACTTGTGGTCGGATTTCCCCATTGCGGGCTTTGAATTTTTTAATTCATAATTTTGATTCAGATATTGTAATCATGGATTATCGCGTTCGTGGATTTACCCGCGATATACATGGTGAGAAGCATTTTATTGATCACCAGATTAATTCCATCCAGAACTATCTTTCAGAAGATACTCAGGATCGTTATCTCATGGTTGATGCTAACATTTATCAGGAAAATATTTTCCATACCAAAATGCTGCTCAAAGATTTTGAGCTGGACAATTACTTGTTCAGCATTGCGGAAAAAGACTTGCCAGAAGACGAAACCAAAATTATTCGCGAAAAATTACAGCGTGAAATGGCGGAAATATTTTACGGTCGTAATTTTAATCAGGACTAAATGCGATAGGCAGTTTTTGTCAGAATTTTTGATGTGAGACCCATTAAAGCTTTTATTGGTGTGGGTAGGTCGACTCCGCCTGCATCACGGGCTTTATTACCATGGTCGATTTCATCTTGTTTCATTTGTTCAACAATGACGCGACTTTTTTGATCGTGTGTGGGTAGCGAGCCGAGGTGGC
>JAOUJM010000178.1 GCA_029883265.1 Gammaproteobacteria bacterium | reverse complement strand
ATTTAGTAACTCGCTATCCATCAGCGCCCAAAACCGGCGATTATTCTCAAATACTTTTAAACCCATGTTCCTATTTTTAATTGTGTTATAGACTTCTTTCGCAAGATTGATTTTAAGTTCGTTTTTATCCAAATGTATTTTTCTTGAATGAACCAGGTTATTTCCTTGATTGAAAACATAGGCATTATTATAAGTAAGATATTGATTCTCCGAGTGGATCAGATTGATAATTGAATCAATTTTAATATCAAAAACCGCAACGCCTACGAAAACGCGATTCCTGGTAATGTTCATTGCAAATGACAATATCGCATCTCCACCTTTATTCTTGTGTATGGTACCGATGGTATAAAAGGGACGCTGTATTTTAGTTTGTTTGAAGAAAAGATCCCGACGTACGTTTATGTATCGACGAGAGGGGCCATCCCCACGAACAACAACTCGTTCATTCCCTTGCTTGTCAACTAGACGAATTGATTGAAGCATTTCACTGCGTTGCTGAATAATCGTTTTTAATACATTCTCTATACGGTGGCGTTCAATGCGCTGAATAACATTAATTCCACTGGACAAGACTGTGTAGGTGTCTTTGTTACTGGCAATTCGTTTTAAATCAAGCTGCCATTCGCGTGTTTTTTGGTTTAAGGATGAATCTGCGTACTTGATAGCAAATGAACTTGAAACCGCAATATTTTCAATAATCACCTGACGCACGAGCAAGTAACAACTTACACTTGTTACCAAGGTCAAAGTAAAAATTAACAGTATCCGTTTCACTGGTTCTTTCCATGGGAGACTTGTTGCTACTCAATTGTATCGACAATACTCATACGGCATTGAAGTGTCTTTATGGATTATTGTTGTTTTTTTAATCACTATTAGAAAAAATATACGGGTGAATCCACTTGTGCTTGCGCGGTACCGCTAGCTTTTTCATTATGATGGGCTTGGACTTCCTCAACCATAGTATAGGTTTCCAGTAAGCGAGCTAACCAGGATTCTACATTCAATTCTGAAAAGTCACTTTTGTTCATACAGTCATTAAGAACTTCATGCAATTTTGTAATATTATTCTTAACATGAATTAGCATTTGAGAGGTTTTATCTTGATATTGAAGCGCAACAAGTATCTCATCGATCTCTCCTTTAATATTTTTACTTTCTGACAACAATACTTCGGATGACTTACTTAAACTTAACGCTAGGGCACGAAAACGCTCATACACTGAAATTGTGGTGGTCTTATCAACGTTTTTCTCTGAGGTACCATGCACATTCAAATGGGTTTGCTCGATAACCCCATCCATTTTTTCTTCAAGTAAATTAATGCGATTAACTACGTCATCAACAGTGCCTGCGGACTGTTCAGATAATTTACGTACTTCATGAGCAACCACTCCGAAACTCTTGCCGTGCACACCCGCCCGCCTTGATTCAATTGCAGCGTTGATCGCTAGCACCTCAGTTTTCTTTGCAACTGATTTCACCGATGATATTACTTGCTTCATATCATTTGTTTGATCTTTTAATTCCTGTATTTTTTCCAGCAAAACCTGCTTCACATCAATCGCCTCACGCAAGGTATCTAACATTTCTGCAAGCTCAGCTTGCGTAATCATATCATTTCGGCGTTCTTCGACTTGTCCGATTTGACTTACGCCATCGTTAGAATAGCTTACAGATGCTTGTATGGCCTGATTGAGGCGGCGTGAAATTCCGCTAAATTGAGTAGCTAGATCTTTAACTGCTTCTTCAGATATTTCTCTGGCAGAATCAATGAGGCGCTGCCAAATAGGATACAATTCAACATTAATATTTTCCAATTCAGTACTGGTACTCTCTATAACTTCGGATTCATCTAGATGATTATTATGATATTGGGAGACTTGTTGCTGAATATGTTTATTCAAAAACCGATATGAAATCACAATACTGATTACACTAAACAAAATCAACAAGTTTAAATGCTCACTGAAATATACATAGTTTGTCAGGACTATCACCAATAAGGGCAAGCATAGAAATGCAATAATAGTTTTATCAAGTGAAATTTTTACCCGCTTTTTCCTAATATTCATTTCACTATGCATTCTTGTATTGTCTCAATAGATCTATTAGTCGTATTTGTATCGACAATTTCCGTCTCAAACTAAGACTTTTTGCCCTCAAATGATTAAACTCTTTTGAAAATAAAATAATTATGAATGGCGATGTATCGCTCTTGTACGAATTCTACTATTTGCGCCCGAGGTAATGGCTAATGCGAGAAAAATGTAAAAATAAAGTGCATTCGATGGAATATTAAAGTTAAAGTCTACAAATCCGTGTACAGACATCGATAATATTGCAACTGTTGCGCCGATTGAAAAAGCGCATTTGGCGGGATTCTGGCTATGGAATATCTCTGTGAAAGCGCTTTTTAATGCAACTAGTATAATTAATATAAATAACGTTAGACCGAAAATACCTTTTTCTACCAACATCTGCAAATAATCATTATGTGTATATACAACATTCTGCCCGGTAATGCCTGCATTATAAACAGGAAACACTAATTCATAAACACCTGCACCCGCACCAAAAACCCAATAATCTTTTGCCATTTCCGCTGTCATTGTCCAAAGCGCTTTTCGCATGGCCCAACTACCGTTATCCCCGTCCAATTGACTCAACAGAAATCCCCAACCAAATGCAAATATAGCAACCGTTCCGAATATCAATAAATATTTTAAATTATGACTATGCCACTCACGCGCTTTAGTACTCAACATCACCGCAAGTGACACGACAGCGACAGCAAACGTCAACGATGCAATTGCGCCCCTTGACTCAGTCAGCACCAACGCGATACACAATATGGATAAATATAGAAACAGATGTTTATGCCAATCCAATGCAATATTAAATATTTTTACTAGTCCCCTACCCATATATTCAGAATTCTGGTTTACTAATAGAATCAGCGCGATATTCGCTGAAATACTCATATTCAGAAAAGCTGCAAAATGGTTTTTATTGATAAATGTACCGGTGATAGGTGGAAAGTGCTTTGCCGTTGACAGAGGAGAAAGATAATTTACTATTTCTCTTGCAATCGAAAAAAACGAAATGACTACGCCGAGTATCATTATCGATGATAAAAGCAGTATTATTCGTTTACGGGAATTAACCAGAATCAGCGTTAGCAAAAAACCAAATGCATATAGAACTTGTTGATGTATTGAATGGTAGGTTAAACCCTTGTCTAGAGAAACCGTATAGATTCTATCCTCTGGCACAAGCGAATATGATTTGATGAGGTTTAAATTACTGGGAGCGAATGATTCCATCATCACTTCAGGCATCGGAAATAGTTGCAGTAGTGGAAAAATTATTGATAGAAGCACAAGAATAACGACGATCAGGTTTTGTTTTAAAACAATCGGAAAACCCATAAAACCGACTAGTTGTTGAAGAATGTAAATAACAAAGGCCAGCAATACCACCGTTTCGAGAAAGCCCCAAGCCCAAAGCTTATTTCCGCCATACATGATTGGAGCAAAGCACAGAGCTATAAAGAGTAAAACAAAAGATGTTCTCGCTTGACCGTCCATTTCAGCTATCCCAATCTATGCACATGACTTTCGTCTATTCTGCTGAGCGTTTACCCAATGCGATTTCATTTTTTCTTTGTTTGACAGTAGCGCATCTATATATGCTAACCGGTCGTCACGAACCATTTGATCTTTTAGATTGTCTATCCAATTATACCTTAGTGCAATATTAACCAGTTGATAAAATTCTTGATCATTGTTGGATAGATCGATAATTCGAGCTTTAGTTAGCGCTTTCACTTTATCTGATGTTACTAGCCAGCTTATAATCCCCAAGCGAACTGCTCCACGTTGTATCGAGGTTTGCGCCTTACCGATTTCGTATGCATTCATCAGCGCTTGATTATATTCTTTGTCCAACTGCTTATTGATCAGTTTGGATTTGGCAAGTCCCAGCCAGCCTGTCGACCACATAGGTCTAGCACCGACCAGCATCCGATAATATTCGATACTTTGTTCTCGAATCTGTTCAATACTTTGATCACCAATAGGTTCGACTTTTAAGAGCCACTCCGAGACTTTAGCCAAGTCCAGCACAACATCACTATCGAGGGGCGCGAATAGATGGGCTTTCTTTAATTGCTTGGCGTAGTTGTACACCGTATAGGGATTTTCTGCTTTGTTATAACAAGCCCAGCGGTCAATCGCAATTTCGGGAGCGATACGCAAAATCGCAGAAGATAAATTAAGAGAAGCCAGTATAAGTATAAACGAAACAGGTATCAGTATAAATAACACTTTACTTAATTTGAGCATTATCACATACCTTTCAAAGACTATTTAAGCCATCGCCTTCCGATTTTTTTCATGGTAATAGTCATAACCATAGTAGTACCCTTGGCCATAGTTACGCAATGTTCGCGGGTTGCCTTTAGAAAGCACTGTGCCTATCACTTCAGCTTTGACTTGTCGCAAACGAGCTAACGCTTCTTTTGAGGCAGGATACTTTGTACTTTCCGCTCCAACTATCAATACCACCCCATCAACTAAGGGAGCCATCACAATTGCATCACTCACTGGTAAAATAGGCGGCGTATCTAGCACGATATATTTAAACTTCTTTCGCAATAGTAATAACGCTTCCTCAAAACGTTTTGAGGAAAGGAACTCTAGTGGTTTTGCAGGTTTTGATACTACGGGCATAGTGTATAGATTTTTAATTTTTGGATCCATGACTACCGCTTCTTTCAATTTGGCTTTTCCTGTTACAAATTCAAATAGACCGGCGGCTTTTCTCGACCGAGATAAATTCGACATACGTGGCCGTCTCGTGTCAACTTCCAAAATTAGTGTTGGACCAAGCCGCGCCATCGCAATACCAAGATTACTGCTAATTGTTGTTTTACCCTCACTTGCCACAGCAGAAGTCACAGCAATTACTTGCGGCGGTTGATTTGTCGAGGAGAATATAATATTCGTGCGTATATTATTCACTGCTTCCGATATCGACGACCGCGGCCGTTCCGCAGCAATACGTTCTGGCGTATGACCAATTAAATCACGACGTGTTAAACGAGGAAATATGCCCAGTAACGGTAATCCTAAACGCGCTTCCAAATCATCGCCGGTTTTTATGGTGGTATCCAAATTGTCGCGAATAAATGAAATCACTAAGGACAAAAATAATCCAATGCTGAACCAACGAAGAACTATTGCTTTTACGTTTGGTTCGAATGGTTGAGTCGGCACCTTCGCGGTGTCGACGATTTTTACAATAAACCGATTCCGTTGATTTCGCAAGTCGGCTTCTCGTAATCGAGTTAATAGTAAATCATATATTTGTTTATTTGTGGTGACTTCCATTTCTAGCTTTGCAACTTCAAACTGTGTTCCTTTTAAGGATCGACCCTCAGACTGAGTTTTATCATACTCTCTTTGAACTGCCTGCTCACTTTTCAAGGCCACCTGATACTGTTTCTTAATGCTATCAATAACACTATTGATTTCCAATTTGAGCCGCCGATTAGCAGAAGCCAAATCACTTCTCGCTGCGTTCATCTTAGGATGCTTGTCACCATAACGTTGATTATATTCATTGACTAATTTTCTTGCTTCTGAACGATCTTGCTTAAGTTTTTGTACGACAGAATTAGCCAATATTTCTGGAATAGATTCTAAAGAACTCCCCGTCGCCTGCAAATCAGTGATTTGTTTATATCGTATTTCCAAATCGATTCGCTCGGTACGCGCCCGCATTAGTTCTCCAGTAATGGAACCAATTTTTCCACTCTTAATTTGGTTGATGTCTTTACTGTCCCCCACTTTAACCCGTTCTTGATATTCCTGCAATTCTGCTTCTGATTTTACTAATTTTGATCGAGCGTCTTCTAAATTTTTCGTTAACCATTGAATATTCTTCAAGTTGCCCTCTTGATTCTTACTTTCCAGAACAGTTATGTAACTTGCTGCTACTTCGTTCGCTACCCGTGCTGCAAGGTTCGGATCTCCACTTTTGTAGCTGATAATCATCATTTCCTTATTGATACCGTTATTGACGTGCAAACGATTACCAAATCCAGCAATTGCAAAGTCAAGGAAACTATAATTATTTTTCGTTTCCGCCATGTATTGATTATCTAAATATTTTTTTGATATTTCTTGACCGACAAGCCCACGAATCGTGTCAATGATAGTCCCGCCACGATTCTCATGAAAGTCCCCATGTTTTTCAATTTTCATTTTCTTGATAACTGTCTCTGCTAACGATCGACTTCTGATGAGCTCAAGCTGAGACAAATAGAAACTAGATACCATAAATGGATCTAAGCGAGTTTCGGAATTTATAGCAACAGGAGCCTCAGGTTCTACCAAAAGTTTTACCTGAGACTTGTATTCAGGTTTGATTGAAGACGCAATTGCAAATCCAAGCAAACAGAAAAAGAATGTAATACTAACAATGCTAATGCGATAGCGCAGCAAAACGCGCCAGTAATCAACCAGTCGCTTTTCATCTACGTTATAATCATCTAGTTCGCTCACCAGCGTAACTCCCACCTAGGAAAACTAAAATAAACTTTCACCAATTGTAAGTACATCACCAGGCTCTATAAACATATCAAGCTGTTCCGCAACATTTTGTTCCTTTGCAGTACCTTCTTTCACTAATTTTATTTTGCGCATAGAGGCTTTATCTGTAAACCCACCGGCTATTGTAATTGCCTGTCTAATAGTCAAGCCTTCAACATACGGATAACTACCAGGATCCTTGACCTCACCACTAATAAATACGGGACGGTATTCTGCTATTGTGATTGAAATCTGTGGATGTTTTAAATACCCATCAAGAAATTTTTCTTCAATTAATGATTCAACTTCTGCTATTGAATGATTTTCAACTTTCACCTTGCCAATTAGCGGAATGGTGACTTCCCCAATATCATTGACTCGCGCTTTCTTGACAGACAATTCATCTTCACCATAGACTGTCAGATTGATGAAATCCCCTGAGCCCAAACGATAGCTACTTATGTTTTTGTTTGGCACGTCATCACTTACAACTGCATTAGTAACAACTTCGGATTGCTCAACGCCTTGCTCATCCGGCGTTATCTCTGGTTTTTCTTCAGCCGTAACTAAACCTGAAGTTGTCAATAAAATCAACATCGTCATTTCTAGTAAACTATTTCTATATAAAAATGATTTCACTAATTTTTCCGTGTTCACTAAAACAATACAAACGACAATCTAGCCAAAATTGCTTGCTGCGAATAGCCAGGTGATCCATTGGTTGCGGTCATGTAACTTCGATTGCTACCAATGGACAACGAAAAACGGCGTAAAATACTTAAGTTAATCCCCAAATAACCACTAAAAAAAAGACTACCCTTTGTTTTACTAAATTGATTATAAGTTGCTTGAAAATTTGTCTCAAATTGCAGATATCTCCTTAACCGGTGATTGATGCCAACTCCAACTGCTGTTGAAGCCATTTGGGTATACGCGGCCTCTGTCGATTCTAATAGACGCCTATTGATAGTAAAATTGAATGCGCTATAACTCTTTCGTTTCCAAGTAATATCGGCATCCATAAATAACGTATAACGGAAGACATCAGCCGCCGTATAGGGATCCATATTTAAACCAATTTTTAAATGATTTTTAATTTTACCCGTGCTTTTCCACTCCAAGCCTGTGGCAACCGTATAAAATATATTGTGAGTACTTAACGAACTATTCAGTACATCGTTTCGATGCAAGTCGAGAGCAACCCGGGTTTTACCACTATATTTGTATAACGATGAAAATTTAGTATTTAGGGAATCAGAATTTAGAAAAACGAGCGCCGAATCTGCAAAGCGTTTGGCTGATGCATTTGATTCCAAAACATAGCGAAACATTGCTTGCTCACTACCCAAATTAAGGAAGGCATCGGCCTTGGCGGATTGGTTTAGAAGCGATGTACTAATTGGCAACAGCGAAGGGACACCCGGCGTACCGCGCTCATCATGTGACGAAGTATAGGCTGTGCGACCTTCAAATGAGAAAGCATCTCCAATGTTAACCTCTAAGTTTGCTTTCACACTATGGTTCTCATAGTTTTCAATTAATGTCGTTTCATACATGTTCTTCTCGCCATCATAACCAACTTCAATTCGCTGCCGTCCCGGACTTATTGATAAACTCAGCGCACCCCCGTATTGTCGAATGCGATCACTCGTGTTTGTTTGATCTCGATAAATGTTGCTATCCTCTAAAATCTGAGAATTCAAACTTAACGAAATATCACTCATCAATAGCGCAGATGCATGCACCTTTGCTGAGAAGGCCAATAAAACAATAATCGTGGTGTACCCAATTTGCTCCGCAAAACATTTGTCCATTTTTTCCACCAAAGGAGCATCTTTTAGAGTCACTCCCATTTCGGCCTATTCTTCCAGCTCAGGTCTTCCATGCCACTATCGACATAAAATATGATTAACTTAATATTTAGTTTTCTACAGCAAGAATTCTTCCAAATCTAAGTCATTGTCCGCCTTGGTCTAAAGTTCGTTCAACAATTTAAACCATTTTTCGCAAGCTATTTCCTTAGAATACTTATGCTCAAATAAATTTCTTGAAGCAGTGCACATTTGCTCATAACTAACAGATTTCTCTGTATAAGTACTTAGAATGTCAGCAAGCACTAGATATTCATCTATGCCTACAACAAAACCAATAGAATATTCATTGATTATTTTTGCGAGATAGGATTTTTTCGAACCTATATAAATTACTGGTTTGCCTGCGGCTAACACCCCATAGAATTTGCTTGGAACAGCCAATCCTTCAAATTGAGGCAACAGCGTAACCAAGTGAAAATCGATACATGCTAAGTATTGTGAAAGCAGCTCCCGATTCACACTATCTAGGAATAGATAGTCACAGGTTGTTTCAGTGGCTAAACGCCGCTGCAATTCAGACTTTCTTTTTCCTCCGCCAATGAACAAATACATTATTCTTTGTTGTGAACTATACTTGATCGCTTCAATTAAGGTATTGAAGTCATGCATATGGCCCATATTTCCCGAGTAACCAACAACAAACTTACCCATGAGTCCAAGTTTCTTTCTTACTTCGTTATGCTCATCGGCTATAGGCACAATTTGTTTTCCGTCCGACCAATTATCTATTTTTTTTACTTTATCAGGGCCGATAGCCTGAGGCCGCACGTTTTCTGCCATGGAATCACTAAGGACTACATTCATTGCTGAGTTGATATAACTTCGATCTCGAAATATTTTTAAAAAACCAAAAAACCAAGTGGCTAGTGGCGAGTGTAAATCCACCTGGACAATTTCAGGGAAAATATCTTGTATCCAATTAACCTGTAATGCTTTTTTGTACTGACTAAGGAATGAAGCAGGCACTGAGAATAGCGGTGGATCGGTTTCAATAACCAAACGATCATTTGCATTCAAAATTTTTGTTAGTATTTTTATAGCTCCTACATAAAACAGTAGATATTCTGCTATACGACTTACTATTTTGAATGCAAA
>JAOUJM010000177.1 GCA_029883265.1 Gammaproteobacteria bacterium | reverse complement strand
GATCTGAGTTATCGATGCTGGGTGATAAAAAGCCCGACTTGCGACCGGCTAGGGGAAAGCTGATCCAGGGAAAATAAAATACCGGTAGCCGCGCCATTTCCAAACGAACATGTTTGGCCACGCCCTCATTTTTCGCCTCGTCTATGCTCAATTCTGCTGCGCGTAATAGCCATCCATGATCTGGGTCGGAACATGTAGTGTAACTACCTTGCTTCATGGTGATGCGTTTTTCCGAGAAATTGAAGGTGGTTGCTTGGCCATGTGCCAGTCGCTGGTTCAAGTAGTATTGCGCTTGTTTAATTTCACCGCTTTCCTTAAACAGGTTCAAGGTCGCGTGATCACCTTTGATAACAATTTTTGGTGTCTGAAAATGAATATTGCCTTGGGCTTGTAATTGTCCATCGGCTTTAAAATAAGTCGCTTTGTCAGCGCTTAAGTATTGTTGATTGCGTTTAAGTTGAATATTACCGCTGAATTGAAATTCCAATTTATTCTTTGCTGTGCCCCGGTCACCGCTTAAATAGACCTGGTTATCAAGTTGTGCGGGTACTTGCATCGCTTCAAAAAGCGGTGGACGTTCGCAGTGGGGACTGGCGATAGGCGCAATATTGGCCGCATCAACATTAGGGCTTATCCACAGGCAAAGCAGCAGTAAGCTTAATCGAGACTTGGTGATATAGGGATTTTCCATGCAAGAGAATAATAAACCAAAACCGCCAATTTTACGCTAACCGGGAAAACAAAGCAGGGATTATTCCGCGTTTGTATGCTATTTCTTCGGGCTCATTGAGTATGCCGGCGGCGAAGGCTTCGTTTAGCTCAGACTTGAGGTATTGCCACAAGTCCATACTGCCTTCACCAATCAAAGCATTCGCTTGCAAAATGGTGTCCGCAGAAATGTCATGTTGACGCCAGCTATGACCCTGGCCGAGCAAATTTTGCAAAAGCGGTGGTAAGCGGTCAATGGCTTTGGCAAAACGGGCTTCAGCTGTTTGCACTTGTTCGAATTCCTCATAGAGGCTTAAACACTCGTCGGCAAGAGGGCTTGGTAGATACTGGATAATACGTCGAAACCCGTTTTTTTCGTCACGAGCAGTGCTGGGTTGTGATGATGCATAAAATAGTGTGTCACCGGCATCGATTTCACCGAGGTCATGTAGTAAAAGCATTTTAATCACTTTGTTGACGTCGACTTTTTCATTGGCATACTCGCCGAGCATCAAGGCACAAAGACACACCTGCCAACTGTGTTCGGCTGAATTTTCAAAACGGGTTAAACCAATAGGTTGGGTTTTACGACTGACTTGTTTGAGTTTTTCGATTTCAATAATGAATTGAATAATAGATTGAAGTGTTTGCAAAACTAAGTTCCTCAATAATGGTATTGAGTATATCAAGTTTGTAGTTTTTTTTGTGAGCTGAAATCTATGTGGTGTAGGAAAAATGTATGGCCTATATATTCGCCAATAATAAATTTTGGGACACCATCAGATCGGAAACCTCATCGTCATCCGGCGTGCGACCCCTACCGAGAAAATCATAATGATCGATGCCTTCAATAATGCCCTGGGCAAATTCGGCTTCAGCAAAATAAATGCGGGGTCGACCGCGCAGGCGTTTTACTTCAGGTGTATGGTTGCCGACGACAACGCCTAAGGTATCACCGCGCAACATATCGATATCATTGCCTGAGTCACCAGCAACTAATATCTTCTCAAAAGGTATGCCCCATTTATCCGCAATATAACGCACAGCTGAGCCTTTAGATGCGCGCATGGGCAAGACATCTAGAAAACTGCCATGGGAATAAACAACATTCACGTGTAAATCATGTTGGCGTAAAAATCGTTTGATTTCTTTCGGGCTTGGCGCTTGATGGGGGTCAATAAAATAGCTGACTTTGAATGGACGTTGTTCGCTACGTGGTTGCAAACGCAATCCCGCTAGAGATTTTAAAGCAAAACGAATTTCTTCGGCGTTCCAGCGATATTCGATTAAACGCGCCCATCCGCCATCAAATACCGATTGCGGCCCGTAATGAATTTCGGTGCCAACAGAACTAATGATAAAATCCAAATGCGGTACTTCCCATTCTTGCATGGCTTGTTGCGCGCTACTTAAATGGCGTCCCGTGGCCACGCCCAAGCCGATATGTTCATCGGATTGATGAATGCGATCGAGTAAACGTTTTAATGATGCGCCATCGCCAATTAAGGTGTTGTCAATATCGCAAATTAACAAACGATCAATGGTTGGTAGCCGACTGCGGTTAAATTGATGCAATGGGCGTTTATGTTGAGTTTTGAAAAGTTTGTTTAAGGTTTTAATATAGTGTTGCGCATGACCAGACCAGGAATAATAACGATGAGCGCCCGCAAGACCATTCTTAGCCCAACGACGCAGCTGACCGCTATCACTAAAGGCATCAGTGAGTTTATTGGATATATCATCAACATTTTCTGGGTCAAACAATAAGCCATTGCGGCAATTTTTAATAATTTCCACTGGGCCACCATTTTGCGTGGCGATAACGGGTAGGCTGCTAGCAGCAGCTTCGATAATGGTCAAACCAAAGGGTTCGGTTAACGCCGGATTGATAAATACACCTTTGCGTTTGGCCGCTAGTTGATATAACAAAGGCACATCATCAGGCGCATGTTGTTTTGGATATGCGACACGTCCATATAAATCATAGTGGTCGATGAGCATTAACACTTCTTGGAAAACCTGGATGGAATCTTTTTCCCAGCCCTCCACATCATCACGATTACCAATAATTAAAACCAAGTTGGCTTTTTCTTGCAACTCGGGATTTTGTGCATAGGCAATCACTAGATTTCGCACGTTTTTACGTCGATCAGCACGTGCAAGTGCGAGAATCATGGGTTTTTTTGGTTGCTGTAAAAAACGTTCGACATCATTTTTTATTTGCGCTTGAATTTTCCGACGGCCGGGCGGATGAAATCGATCAAGTTCGACTCCCGGTGGAATGACAACCATGCGTTCAGGTTGATAGTTGTCATAGAGTTGGTATTGTTCATCGACTTCTTGCTGTGTACTTGTGATGACTGTTGCCGCTAAATCTAAGGTATATTCTTCGGCTTCAATGCGTTGCCAAATATTATATTGTTTATCGATGGTCTCATCGCGCATGCCGTTTTCCCGTAAACGTTGTAATTTGTCACGGCCCAGAGAGTGACCGGTAAAAAATAAAGGTACGCCCAGTATGCTGGCCAGTTGAGCACCAACAAAACCCGCATCAGCATAATGTCCATGAACGACATCCGGGGCACGACCAACGCTACGAATATGTTTTAGTGCGCGGTCTGCAAATGCATCTAAATGTGGCCATAAAACCTCTTTGCGTAAATAGCGCTTTGGGCCGCAGGGAATGCGAATGATTTGGCAGTTGTCACTGATTTGTTCCATGGGCTGGCTGTAATCATCCGCTATCTTGGCATCAAATACTTGCCGGGTGAGCAGGTCGACCCGATCAACCTCAGGATGTTGCCCAAGGTTTTTTGCAAGTTCGACCAAATATTTAATTTGGCCGCCGTTATCAGCATCACGGCCTAATTCGAGATTATCCCCACGTATGAGTCCATGAACGGAAATAAGAACAATATATAAACCTGAGCTATTTTTATTTGGCATAGCGCTGCTTAAGTCCATGATGATTGGGTTTCCATGTAAAAGGCATGGTCTAGGCGTATTGCTCCTTGTTGTTCACAGATAGTGGCGGCGAAAGCCAAGGCACGCTTAAGAATTTCTTGTTTAGACCAATGATTTAGTAAGCCATAAATACAGACGGCGCTGAAGGCATCACCGGCACCGACGGTGTCGACCAAGTGATCGATTGTTGGAGCGGCTTCAAAAAATACTTCGTTTTTTGTGCATAAATAGGCTCCCTTTGCACCACAAGTCAGAATTAGCAGATGCAAGCTCAAATCGTGAACCAGGGTTGATAAGCGTTCTTCAATCGATGGGTGTCGATGGTCAGGGAAAAGCTGATCAAGTTCTTCGTCATTTAATTTTAAATAATCACATGCGGTTATCGCTTGCTTCACCAAGTTCAGGTTCCACCAAGGCGAGCGTAAATTAATATCGACAAAACGCGTGGTTGCTTTTTGACCTGCTTGCACTATTGTGGAGCGAGAGACTGGATTACGCATGGCGAGACTGCCATGGTATAGAAACGTGCTGTTTTGATCATGCAGAAGCTTGTTGAGTGCTTTATCATCGATAAAATCATAAGCCTGTTGATCTAGAATATCGAAACTATGGCTGGTTTCTGTCCAATGGATGTTGACTTGACCTGTGGGATGCTTCGGGTCAAATTGTATTCCTGTTAAGTCCATACCCCAGGATATCATTTTTTCTTTAATAATTTCAGAAGCTTGATCTTCACCTAAGCGCGACACAAAGAGCGTGGGCAAAGCGAAACCATGTAAGTGCCATGCCACATTAAATGGCGCTCCGCCGAGCACTTGGGTACCATCAGGAAACACGTCGAATAAAACTTCTCCTATAATAATCAGCTTATTTTCGACTGGTGTGGTTTTTGATTGTGTAGGGTTTTGGCTCATCAGTTCGGTGTCCGGTTGTAAAAACCTCACTTTAACTCTGACTTGCAAAATAGAAACCAATTACAATAATTGGTTTTGGTATATAAGCTTGTATCTAAAAGGATGGTAGTGTGAGCGATAATCGTCAAGGGGAATTGGAAAATTGGTTAAGAGGACTCCCCAAGTTTGAGTCATTTGAAATTGTCTTGGCTTCAGGAGATGCCAGTTTTCGGCGTTATTTTCGTATAACACGTGCAAGCGATGGGCAAAGTTTTATTGCCATGGATGCACCGCCGGATAAGGAAGATTGCCACCCTTTTGTTGACATTGCTCAGGCCATGCGGCAGATGGGTTTAAATACCCCAAAAATTTTCGAACAGGATTTAACTCAGGGATTTTTATTATTAAGTGATTTTGGTGATGAACAATATCAAGCACACTTAAATACCGAAAGTGTTGAGCGACTCTATGGTGATGCTTTAGATGCATTGTTTTGCTTGCAGACCGAGTGGCCAAAAGTAGCGACTACAATCCCTGACTATGATCATCCGCTGCTGATGCGTGAAATGAAATTATTTCCTGAGTGGTTTCTTGGTCAGCATCTTCAAGTGCAATTATCTACGCAAGAAACTGAACAATTGCAATCGGTATTTGAAGCATTGGCTCAGTCAGCTTTAGCGCAACCCCAGGTGTGGGTGCATCGGGATTACCATTCGCGAAATTTAATGTTGGTGGAAAAAAATAATCCTGGCGTATTGGACTTTCAGGATGCGGTAGTCGGTGCTGTTACTTATGATCTGGTGTCTTTGTTACGTGACTGCTATATTGCTTGGCCAATCGAACAAGTGGAGCAATGGGTGAAACAGTATCGGCAACGCTTGAGTGATGCTGGTTGGTCCCTAGGCGACGATAAAAGATTTTTGCGTGATTTTGATTTAATGGGTGTGCAGCGTCATTTAAAAGCCATTGGGATATTTGCTCGCTTAAATCATCGTGATGGCAAGACTGGTTATTTAGCAGATATTCCTCGCACATTAACTTATGTGCAAACAGTATGTGAAAAATATTCAGAGCTAAAATTTTTAAATTCCCTGATTAGCGAAAAAGTTTTGCCTGTGTTTAACCAAACCAATGGACAGCGATTATGAAAGCGATGATTCTAGCCGCGGGGCGAGGTGAGCGTATGCGGCCGTTAACTGATCAAACGCCAAAGCCGTTGTTGCATGCGGGTGGCAAACGTTTAATCGAATATCATATCGAAGCGTTGGTTGCCGCTGGTGTCGAGCAGATTGTGATTAATTATTCACATCTTGGTGAGCAAATTAAAAACTCCTTGGGTGATGGCAGTCGATTCGCAACACATATTGTTTATTCAGCAGAAGACAATATGTTGGAAACCGGTGGTGGAATTTTTCAAGCATTAAGCTTATTCGGCAATGAGCCTTTTATCGTGGTGAATGGCGATATTTGGACGGATTATGATTTTTCACAATTGTGTTTGCCTGAATCATGTTTGGCGCATTTGGTTTTAGTGGATAATCCACCGCATAATCCACAAGGAGATTTTCACATAAATCAACAGATGTTAGATCCAGAGCTTGGCCCTAGTTACACCTTTAGTGGTATAGGTTTGTATCAGCCAAAACTTTTTGAAAATTGTGAAGCCGGACGTTTTCCATTAGCGCCTTTATTGCGACAAGCTATTGCTCAGCATCAGGTGAGTGGTGAATATTTTACAGGTCACTGGTGGGATATAGGTACACCGGAACGTTTAACAAGCTTGGATTTGTTTTTAAAGCAACAAGTAGAATAAATGACGAATACACCCCTGGGCTAGTGTTAAAACTCCACGCCAAAATACAAAACAAGAATCAATCCAAATAACCATAACAAACCCTTGAGTAAAAAAAACCAGAAACTTGCTAGACCTAATTTTTTTAGCCAGTGAGTCTGGGTCGTTTTGTCGGTGACCTCGGGATTTTCATTGAGTGATTTGCTGTGTAATTTCATGGTCATTGTCGTCATTCCCTCCATCCCTATACATCGGCTGATACACATGGTTTTCGAAATAATAATACTGTGTTTAAAAAAAAGTGGTTGAATTAAAAAAAAACACTGAAATATCGAATTTTCATCGGTAAAAGCTGGTTTATCCTTGGAAAAAACTTTTTAAACCTCATATGCACAGGTAAAATAGGCATGGCTTGCGCTATCTGTCAGACAGTAAGAAGCTGGGGCGATGTTAGCTAATCTTGCATTAAGGTGAACGGCCTCATAATGAAAAAAAACTAAGAACAGCAAGTGGCAGGATTGGTAGGTGTTTTCAGACCTAATCTAGAAAACCAAGTAAAACAGAAATGAAAATAAACACCATATAAAAAGGTGTGGATGAGGGACATGTGGATATCATATTAAAAGACATTGGCGTCGCAACTTTTTTTGCTGACGACGATTTGGTGAATTCATCTGGAATTAATGCCAAGCTTGCTCAGTTTAAACAACGCTTGCCTGTGGTTAATCATCATCAATTGATGCCGAATGAATATTTTGAGCAGTACACGCAACCATCGAGTTTTTCAGAATTACTTGATGTTGATACCAAGCCATCAAAAAAATTAGCGCGAATTGCTGCAAACGCATTTAAAGATTTAACTCGTGTTGCAGCAATGGATGATATGGAGTGGGAAAATAGTGGATTGTTTGTGGCATTGCCTGCACATTACCAGGCGTGGGATCAGCAATGTTTGCGCGATTTCTTTGATGAGTTTCATGATGAAACCGGACGCGACTTTGCGCATTATGAAGATTTTTCATTTTTTGGTGCAACCGGTGCGTTAAAGGCGATTGCAAAAGCTACTCAGCAAATTCAAGCAGGTTTGTTGTCGCGAGCCGTGATTGGAGGTATTGATGCTGCCGTTGTATTTTCAGATAAAAGCAAAAATCAAATGCCTTGTGAAAGTGCTGCCTTTATTTTACTTGAGCCAGCCAATGTAATTAGTGCCGAGGTAAATATTCGAATTCATACGCCCGTGATTAAATCCATTCAGTCAAATGCAGAAGAAGGTTTGTCTCAGGTTTTAGGTGAAATTCTTTTAGGTGACACTGAAGCGCCATTGGTGGTTTGTGATTTACAACATCATAATTCTGATCAATTCGGGTGGCAGATCGCTGCGGAAAAATTCTCCACAAAATATGGCCAACACCTGCCCTTGAAACAACCCGTCACCAGTACCTGCGAACACGAAGCTACGTCGGCGGCATTACTTGTCGTTATGGCATCAGCGCTGATTGGCTCAAAAAATCGAGGGCATCAACAAGCGTTGGTCTGGTGTAGCAGTGATGATGGTGAGCATGCAGCCATGATGTTGAGTCGGTATTAGCCATACATAATTAAAGGGCGACTTGAGACATCCTCCTATTTAACTCTGCATTCAAACGGCGTAAACTTACGTGTCTATATACTAAGAATCACCAAAAAGGGAGATCTCAATATGGAGGCGGTAGGTGACAAAACAAATTCGCTATTTTCCATTAAAGCTAACGAAGCAAGATTTGGTTTTTCCATTGATGGCGCAGAAGCACTACGAGTGGTGCGTTTCTCCGGTAGTGAAGCGGTTTCAGAGTTATTTAGCTACTCAATTCAAATAGCTGCCGAAGATGATCAATTAGAGTTCTCAGATATTGTTGGCAAGCCAGCATGTTTAACACTGTTAGGCGTGGACGACAGTGAGCCACGTTATATGAGCGGCATCATAAGCGCAATTCGACAAGTTGAACAAGGTCGGCGCTTTACTTTATACGATATTGAACTGGTTCCTCATGTGTGGCGTTTAAAGTTAACCACAGATAGTCGTATATTTCAGGACTTATCAACCCCGGATATCATAAAAGCTGTATTAAGTGATGCAGGGATTAGCGGTGATCAATTTAGCATAAATGTTCAAGCGAACTATGAAGTCCGTGAGTATTGCGTGCAATATCAAGAATCGGACTGGAACTTTATTAGTCGTTTGATGGAAGCCGATGGACTATTTTATTTTTTTCGTCACACGGAAAATCAACTGGAAATGGTCATTGCTGATCATTCGGCGATACACGAAGAAATCGCGGCACCCGCCACATTATTTCATTATGATGGTGCTGGGCTCGTTCCTGATTTTAACCATGTAGAACATTTTTATTTTAAAGAGCAAGTGCGTAGTGGCGCCGTCACCATGCGCGACTTTGATTTCAAAAAACCCGCGCTGAGTTTGGAAACCGCAAGTGCGGCGGAAAAAGAAACCGAACTGGAAGTTTACGAATATCCTGGTTATTATGTACGCCCCAGCGATGGCGAGCGTATTGTCAAAGTACGCTTAGAAGAGTTTCAAGCGCTACGGGAAATTGGTGAAGGCGCTGCGGATTGTCAACGACTCATACCAGGATTTGTTTTTACCTTAGGTGATCACCCCAGAGATAGCTTTAACCAAGAATATTTGGTTACACGCGTTAGTCATAGTGGAACCCAATCCCAAGTGCTAGAAGAAGGCGCGAATGGTGAAGCCAGTCGATATCAGGCTAAGTTTCAATGCATACCCTCAAGAAATCCGTTTCGACCGCAACGTCGTGCCACACAAACTCGGGTCAAAGGTTTGCAGACCGCTATTGTTGTTGGCCCAAGCGGCGAAGAAATTTATACAGATGAACATGGGCGTGTAAAAGTGCAATTTCATTGGGATCGTTTGGGTGAGAGCAATGAAAAAAGTTCTTGCTGGATTCGCGTTGCACAACTATGGGCTGGGGCAAGTTGGGGCGCAATTTTCATACCGCGTATTGGCCAGGAAGTGGTGATTGATTTTATTGAAGGTGATCCGGATCGCCCCATGATTGTTGGTCGTGTGTATCATGGAACCAATACACCGCCGTATAGTTTGCCTGACGAAAAAACAAAATCTACAATCAAGTCTAACTCCTCAATTGGTGGTGATGGATTCAATGAATTTCGTTTTGAAGATTTGAAAGGCGATGAAGAAATTTATCTTCAAGCTGAAAAAGAT
>JAOUJM010000020.1 GCA_029883265.1 Gammaproteobacteria bacterium | reverse complement strand
AAGGAATACTGAGTTCACATAGGGTTACGACCACTGCAGCGGTCATTAAAGGAACAAACAAGCGTAGAGAATTGCGCAATACCCATATAAAAAAGCGTGACACTTTAATTTGATTTGTCGCCATGGCTCGTTATCGCTTAGCAGTAAATGAGAAAAAAAGGCTTAAAATCAAAAAATTGTTTCGAGTGGCTAAGGTTTGACTGCCTGACTGCATATACGTCCTAATTCATTAAACACAACATATGTTATGGCACAATAATCATATGAAAATCTGCGCATGAGTCGCCTAGCATATACGTTTTGGGTGAAGACTGGATTAAGAACATCAAACTCATGTAAATAAACACACCGCGCTTTTTGTTCTTGCATAGCTCGTGCTGGAAAATAAAAAAGCCTCTCCCAACACGGGAGAGGCATAGGTTGAGAGGAACACATTATCTAATCCTGATGAATACACTCATCATGATGATAGCCTCCGTAAAATCAGAAACACCTGACTTTGCTTATTGCACTTGTTTGATAAACACATCACCCATACCATGGGACATTAAATTATCCACTCCACCATGAACAAAACCGGTGATGTAGAGCGACGATCCTGTATGCACCACATCACGAACACTGGCATGCATACCGGCCATAATATCGCTTCCTACCTGATTGAAACTGAAACCATTAAAAGCATAGATTTGCGACATACCATGGAATGACATTTCCATTCCCCCATGGCCACCATTTTGGCCGCCACCCGGTACATGAAACAAGGTTGCTCCTAGGTAAAGTGTATTGTTTTCCACATTTAAACTCGTCGCACGCAAATCACCACCGCTGATGGTGCTCGACTGGGTATAGGTATTGCTCTCGGTGCCATCAGTGGAATACTTACTCAAAAACACTTCGACCATGCTGCCCGTACGATAAGTGCCGGCCACATATAAATCATTGCCCATGGATTCGATTCCAACCACTGTACGTTCCGTATTTGCGCTTATTGCACCGGTTGTTAGGTTGCGTGCATTGCTGGTGAAACCATCACTACTCACTGAAATTAGAAACGGCGCCAGGCCCACATGCGTCGATGCTGGAAATGCAAAGTCGCCTAAGGTGTCACCCGCAACATAAACCGTTCCATTGCTCACCGTGATACCGGCAGGAAAGTCATCTGAAGCCGTGCCAAAAACTTTAACCCAATTTTGACCACCCGTCGACGTATAAGAGGCCACCATAATATCATTTCCGCCAACCGCAGAGTTGCTGCCTATTCCACCATGAGTTAAGCCCACCACATAGACATTGTTTCCATCATTTGTCATTGCGACGCCCTCGACAAAGCTGTCATTACTTGCAATCGTTTGTGACCAACTTTCAAATATGGTTTCGCTATTTTGGTTAAAGGTAAATTGTTTAATAAAGGTTTGACGTTCTGCAAGTTCGTCATTGAAATCATAAGTGTCAACATAACCAGTGACATAAATATTATTCCCAATCACCGTCATGTCATAAATTGCTTCAGGTGTCATACCACCAAATTGATGCACTACAATTTCTTCACCACTTTGATCATAAATTGCAATTAAACCATCGCCTTCACCGCTAGCATTATCGGTAAAATAACCCCAAGTCTCCCCAGCTATGACTAAATAACCATTGCTTAGGGTTTCGATGTTATAGGAATAATCGTCTTGAATGGTTCCCATCACCACGGAGTTAGTCGAACTGAAACCTGTGGTAAAGCTTATGGTTTTATTGGCACTCCCGGTGGGAAATGCAGACGAGCCGTTTTGCATGATTCCATCACCAAACTCAATCGTATAACCTGTGTTAGTCGCTAAAGAGAAGTCAGGATAAAAAATAGCGACATAAGTATCATCTTCTGTATCTGCTTCCAAAGTTCCACTGATGCTATTGCCTGGATTGGTGCTAGCATAGACATTAAAATTGCTATCTGTCACGGTGTTCATATCCGTACCATGAGCAAACTGCACACGAATGATTGAATCAGGACTAACCCCTGTCGCATTAGCGGCGGGTCGTGTTGAAAATTGGTGATCATTCGTGACCGTGGTAAACCACCACTCACGAGCTTGCCCCACATGTACACCTGACGATGAACGAATTTTGTCACTAACAATCACTCGAAAATCGGTCCAATAAGGTAGCGGCATATAGGGTTTAAAAATCGCAGTATTGCTCGATCCATCCCAGGTCACTTTCCCTTCCACTAAACTTTGACTGACCACCTCTTCGACACGCAAAGTGTAAGCATTTAAGCTGGTCTGATCGATTGCACCACTAAAGCCTACGCGTATACTGCTACCTACTGACACATCTTCGGCGTCTTCTGCGGGTGATATACTGCTAATGCCAAAACCGGTCTCTGTGGACTCTTGCCCAGCGCAGGCCGCAAACAATGAAACAACAAAAATAATTCCAATTTGTTGTAAAAATTTTTTTCCTCTTACCATTCTACATCCCTCACAACGATTTGCTTTTTGAAAGCAATATAACGCCGCTGTTGAAAAAATATTTTTCACAGCACGATGGCTCCGGACTAACCGGATTTGTTTAACAAAAATGAGATGAATGGAAATTCAAGTACAAGAAAACCAAGCACTATGCAACTTGCGTGAAACCCTCTCATCCCCCACACTCACCCAACGAGTTGATGTTTTGCTTATAACAACAATAATTTTTTAGATGCAAAACCTAGTTAGGTAAAATTTAGAATAGGCTCCATAAGGAAATTGGTCAAGTATTTTCATAGCGTAGTTAATATGGTCAAATGAAAACGATTGTATCGAAAGAATTGTTTAGCTTAACAATGAAAACCAGGCCTTCAATATCATATACCTAACGATTTAATAGCAACATTATTTGCAAGCCTATCATCAGCAAAACGGCGAACCATTAATAAGTGGAACAAGCAAGCCGTCATTTAATAATCACATTCGCTGTTTAGTCTCATTGATTCATGAACTATTCACCAATATTTATCATGGGTATTTTCACAAGTCACTCCTTGTTGCATTAAATAATGCAGCAGTGATACATACAACTACTGACACAAAATCCACAACTTTTACTATTCTTGTGGCGGCTAGGCATCCTATGCTGCACCCAAATCCAGCGTTGGTGCAAATCGCGAGAACATTTAAATTTGATCATTTTTCATACTTGCGAAAGCTTGCTGTAGGGTTAAAACGACGAAATTCCTTGATTCCAATAAGCATTGGAGTATGATTATTCGAAAACTGTCCTTTTGAATGGACAAAAATCTCGTAATGCCTTACGAGAAAAATAAAGTATTAGGGAGAGGAGTCAATCGTGCGTACCAAAACCTATGTTTCGTTTTATGCGAACTGTAGCACCGAGCCGGTTGAGATGGATGCCAAGTACCATCGTCTCATTACAGCATGGCGTATTCGACGTGCGGAGGAATTGACCTATGTCAGCCGTTACGAAAAAGAACTCGCCAAAAAAGACATTAACCAACGGGCTATAGTACGAACCGATTTGGTTAGTCGCATGTATATGGCCAGCCAACTTTTGTTAGTGATTGGCATTACCACCTGCGAAGATGAAGAATGGCTACCCATGGAAATCCGCCAAGCCGTGGACAAAATGAAAATTCCAATTATCGCGGCCTATACCATGACCGATGAACCGATTCGCAATCCTTATGAATTATCCGACTACTGGCCTTATGCTTTAATGACGCGTATTCGGGATAATAGCGCCAATGTTATCCATATCCCGTTTAAGAAAAAACCGGTACGCGCAGCCTTGCAACAATTTGATTATGAACGTTTGCCTCGGGGTCGTGGTTTGAGTTGTTATAGTGAAGACGCTTATCGTGCATTCGGTATGCCTTGTAACCCAGTGCTTGCACCTGCACGCCCACGTAATAAGACTGGACTCGTGTTGATTCGCTAAATCTGCCAGGGCTATTGCTGGTGTCGATCAAACGGATCCGCCATCGTTTTCAGACGCTTGAGTTGATCCATCAAGTCTTGACTGGTGTTGCTGGTTTTCTCCACTGCCTCAGAGGTGGAATAAGCAACATCTCTAATATTCCCAATATTTTCACTAATGTGTTCAGCCACGTTCGCTTGTTGTTCGGCAGCCGCAGCAACAGACATCATCATTTCCTGAATTTTATTAACGCTTGAGGAAATACCTGCCAATCGTTCTGCCGATGATTCCACTCGCTCAACACCCTCGATTACCCCTTTGTCCGCCGACTCCATTTTGTTGACCGCTTCAAGGACATCACGTCGCAGATTTTCAAACATGGTATGGATTTCATGTGTCGACTCTTGGGTTCGGCTGGCTAAGGTGCGCACTTCATCAGCCACCACAGCAAAGCCACGACCTTGTTCCCCTGCGCGAGCGGCTTCGATTGCCGCATTCAATGCTAAAAGATTGGTTTGTTCCGCAATTCCTCGAATGACTTCCACCACTTTTTCAATATCTTCACTATTGGCAGATAAATGAATGATTTGATCGTTTGCACCTTTAACCACAGAGGACAAAGTATCCATTATCCCCATGGTTTCACTGATGCTAAGTGCTGATTCCTGACTTAATTCTTTGGCGACATTTGCTGAAGCCGCCACTTGATCAACCGTCATTGCAATTTCTTTGATGGAATATGACATTTCTTCAGTTGCACTGGCAACTTGTTCAGTTTCCGATTTTTGATTATTCATAGCGTCTGTAGAAAATTTCATGGCCGCTTGTACTTGCTGACTTCTTTCATGTAAATATTCACTTGCTTGGCGTAAACGACGCACTAATATTCTAACTTCCGAATCGATCATCATCGTGGCTAACTGAATTTCGCCAAACTCATCTAAACGACCGGTGTAGATGTACTGCATGATTTTGTTTTCAACAATGTTGTTTGCGCTGTGTTTTAGACGCACTATTATTTTAGTTTGATGAAACAACCAAGCACACAGAGGTACGGCACTCAATACAAATAAACTAATGGCCTGAATCGCACTCAACCAGGCGACGACCATTGATGCGGCAGACACCAAGCCTAACCAAACCAGTGTGCTAAATAATATAGACCTGCGCCAGCCACCTAACCGTGTTTTGAGTTTGAGTTTTTTATTGGCATTAATGGTTTGATAAACCTGCTCGGCACGTTCGCGTAATTCTTGTTTTGGTTGAACCCGTGTAGATTCATAACCAATAATATTTTGCCCTTCAAATACAGGTGTAACAAAGGCATCCACCCAATAATAATCACCGTTTTTACAGCGATTTTTAACAATCCCCATCCAAGGCTTGCCAAGTTTAATCGTATCCCATAAATCCTGAAACGCCGCCGGCGGCATATCCGGGTGACGAACAACATTGTGATTTTTGCCAATGAGTTCTTCTTCTGTGAAACCACAAATAGCAACAAAATCCTGATTAACATATGTCGTAATGCCCTTTAAATCGGTAGCGGAAGCAATAGTTTGTTCGTAAGAAAAACGCCGCTCGACATCAGTAACCGGGAGATTTTTTTTCACTTATAGCCCAACTCTTCTGTTTATTCTGTATAAATTAGCGACCAAGTTAAAAAAAGATTAAGTCTCGTGATAGTAGTAGCGCTTTAATATATAAGCGTTTAGATCCCAAATAAGATAATGTCTAAACAAGCAACAAAATATATTTGCTTTTCTTGTCAGCTTTAATAAAAGCTTAAATTTTCTTTGCTAAAGTGTGCTTATCGAAAGGGATGTTCAAGCCAATTTTTGTAATACATAGCTTGGAGATTTTATATGTTATTTAATAAATCTGAAAAACAATCACTACCACAAACTAACGAACGTCGCATCAATGGTGAAGAAGGTCGTTTATTGGAAGCTTTTTGTGGTGATTTGGGACTTATCAGTCAAGTGCAAGAATTATTGCAAATTAAAAACGCCAATAATCAATCAAAATCAGATTAAAGCTTTGCATTCTAGTTTGCATAACATCAGTTCTTTGCATGTTATGCAAACTCTTTTTTCTTTTTGTTCCATTCAAATACTTACCTATATACCCTTAAAACTCGCTCAATGTCATACGGCCGTCATAATTCAAATCTATAATAAAGCTTATACACGCAGAATACGATATGGTCTTACCGGTTTAAATTTTGCAAATTATTTAAACCACCGTAAACCATAACAATAGGGTATAGAATCATGAGTATTATTGAGCAAACAAAAGAACTTTATGCTAATTTAGCACAAACCCAACAAACACTGCTTGGCCAATTAATGGCTGACCCCAATGCAGAAACTTGGTATAACGCCAGAAAAATTATTATTAGCGCTGCACCACTCATCACCTTGGAAATGGCCGTCAAGCGTGTACGCAATGATTCCGTCAATACGATTCCCGATCTGTTCACGCTATATCGCGCTCTGGGTTATGCCAAAGAACGCTCTGAGATTTATGCTAGCTTGTTAAACGAAAATACGCAAAAGGCAAGTTAGTTAATCGACTACAGTTTGTAGCGTTTGAGTTTTTTTCACTTTCTGCATGCGTTTTAGCAAATCAAGTTCGCCTTGACCTAAACCACTTTCCTCGATAATCGTCTTATCGTTTTTACCTTCGCGCATTAAGCGTAAAGCATATTGGTAAGTTTGTTCACTAGGTTCTTTTAAACTGAATTGGTCCTGACGATCATTTAGAAATCTAAGTTGTTTTTCCATTCGATGCAACTTCTCACCCATTCGTGCTTCTGCGTCAAATAAAATCTTATTATCATCACGTATTTGTTCATATTGACGGGTGATTTTTTTTTCAAAACGGCGGTTACGGGCGATTAACCAAAAAACAATGAGGCCATTGATGCCGGTGAATGCAAACAGTGTTAGGGCGACTACCAGAATCGCACCAGTATCCATTTTAGTAGCTCGTAACTTCTTGTAACTCTTCTTCACTCAAGAGACGATTTAAATCCACTAATATGAGCAACTGACCTTCCAAACTGGTCACGCCTTGAATATATCGCGCAGCGTCTTCATTGCCCACATTCGGCGCAGGTTCTATGTCAGCGACTGCTAAGTCTACAACTTCGGCCACACTATCCACTAAAATACCGACTTCCTGGCCATCGACTTCGATAATGACAATTCGACTGGAGTCATCGATTTCTTTGGATTCCAAACCGAAACGGTTGCGGGTATCAATGACCGTCACCACATTACCACGCAGGTTGATAATGCCCAATACATAATGGGGCGCACCGGGGACCGGCGCAATTTCGGTAAAACGCAAAACTTCACGTACCTGGGTTACATTAATCCCATAGGTCTCTTTGGCGAGTTGGAAGGTTACCCAACGAATAACCTCGCCTTTTTCCGATTGCACTAAATCCGCCTTCATGTTTTACCCCTCTTTGCCCTGGCCATGACAGTTTTTTGGCTATTTCAACCAATAGACAAATTCAGCATCATTTGTACCAATTAGCAGCGCATGGCAATGGCTTCCAATAAACCATTAATATCGAGAATCACGCAACGCTCACTACTAATCACGCCACCCAACCACGCTCTTTTTTGCTGGGCATTGCTCCAATGAATAGCGGCATGTTTGATTCGTGCAATCGTTCCTACTTGATCACAAAGCAGGGCCACACGACCTTCATCAATCATCACTAGGGTTTGCTTTGATAATTCCACAGAGACATTAGACTTATCTTTTTCCGGTGGCAAAATTAAGCGCTTACTGTCAATCAAATGCACATGTGTTTGATCGCGCTGAATACATCCCATGTACCAGTCCTGTCCATTGCTTTGCATTTCAGGCACATCTATCAAACGTTGCACCCCAGCAAATGCGGCTAGTGGAATCGCAACTTTAATCCCCTGCACCTGGAATGTCATAAAACTGCAGATTTCACGTACGGTTTGAGCACCTGCGGAATCGGTGGATTTTGTCGCCGGATGAAATTTTGATTTTGTTTTGTTTTGCGGCAAGCTTGCCGTGCTCTCACCGGGAGGGGTTAATAGGCTTGAGAGATAATCTTGCAGAACTTCGTTTTGCTCTGCTAATAATTCATCATCACTATCCATCATATTTGCTCCATGGGTGTGGTTTTAATTTCGCCTTGGTCTTGACTTATGCTTCGCCACAAACGTGCATAAGCTTGAGCACCACGGGCATTCGGTTTTAAGAGGGTTAAGGCTGAACCTAAGCGACTGGCATCACGAAACAAGGTATCCACTGGAATAACATCGGGCCACAACAACGAACGATGACGTTGTCGTAATTCCGTTAATGCCTGCTGCGCCGCACGGGTGCGCTTATCATAAAATGTCGGCACAATAATTGAGTTTAAATTTTCTGTGCGCGAATGATTCACCATATCCAAGGTGTGCAACATGCGCTGCAAACCCTGCAAAGCAAGAAATTCTGTTTGCACGGGTATAATTAATTGATGTGCCGCAGCCAGCGCATTAACCATTAATAGTCCTAACACCGGCGGACAATCAATTAACACTTGGTCAAATTGATGCTGGATACCCATCAAGGCCTGATGAAGGACCAAACCTTTTCCTGGTTGCTGGGCGAAGCGTTTATCTAACGTAGCTAAGGCAGTAGATGCGGCAAGTATAGCGATGTTGGGCAATTTGGTATGTTGATATAAGCCAGCGATCGAAGTGCTTTCATTTTGAAACAATTGATAAGCCGTAGGATTCAAACGTTCCGGGTTTAAACCTAAATAGCTGCTCAATGAGCCTTGCGGATCAAAGTCAACTAATAACACCCGCTGTTTTGTTCGCGAAAATATACCAGCCAGATTAATTGCGGTAGTGGTTTTGCCGACGCCTCCTTTTTGATTGGCTATGGCCCATATTTTCATAAACGCGACTCCATTGGCGTATGTGTCTTAGTTATGGTGCAACCGACTGTGTTTGTTTTGCTTCTATGGTATGACGCATATTAAAATCTTTCGCCAACACAGCAATGACCACACGTCGGTTCTGTTTTCGCCCACGCGCAAAATCATTACTTGCTTTAGGGCGAAACTCACCATATGCAATGGCCGACAACCGTTGTGGTTGCACACCTTCGCGGGTAAATAAATGCACCACACTGGCTGCACGCGCGGCAGATAATTCCCAATTCGATGTGTATTGGTCATTATTAATCGGCAGGTTGTCAGTGAAACCTTCAACATTGATTGGATTCGGTACCGATTTCAAAATTCTTGACAGGCGCTGTAATACTTGCACCGATTGTATTCCCATGAATGCACTGCCACTGGCAAATAAAATTTCTGAATTAATTTCAATTTCCAACCAATCCTCAGTACGATTCACCTGAACTAATTCTTGTTGAATCAATTCCGCTAGATCTTGTTCCACTTGTGCCGCCATGGACGCAAAATTTGAGAGCTCACCGTCACCTGCAGGTGCTTGGGTAAAGGTTTCGATCACAGCCTTATTTGGTGATCGTGACACTTCGCCGACTTGAATTGGTTGCAACGATTTAGGTGTAGTTGAAAATGCCGCTTCTAAAGTCTCTGCCATGACCCGATATTTGCTTTCATTAATAGTCGACATAGCATAAAGCACAACAAAAAAAGCAAATAGTAAGGTTATAAAATCCGCATAAGAAATTAACCAGCGATTAATATCTTCTTTTGATCGTCTGACACGTCGGCGAGGCATTATTTTGTCAACCCTCGAAGTTTGAGTTCAATATTGCGTGGATTATCACCTTCGGAAATTCCAACAATTCCTTCCATGTACATCTCACGCAAAGTGGCTTGATGTTCGATGAGTGTTTTTAGTTTATTGGCAATGGGTAATAAAAAAAGATTCGCTAGTCCAATGCCATAAATCGTCGCAACAAAAGCGGTGGCAATCCCGGCGCCGAGCCGTTCGGGGTCGGATAAATTTTCCATGACTAAAATCAAACCCATGACCGCGCCAATTATGCCGAGAGTCGGCGCATAACCACCCATGGATTCATACATTCTTGCGGCGGCCATGTCGTATCGTTCAGCGGCATAAATTTCCATTTCCATGGCGTTACGAATATAGTGAGGTTCTTTGCCATCAACCAGTAACTGTAAACCTTTGCGAACAATCGCTTCGTGTTCATGTCCAATAATTTGCTCAATACCTAACACACCATCGCGTCTCGCAACACTGGCCCAATACATGATACGTTTCAAGGCTTGAGAAAAATTCAAGGACGGTGGAATGAATATCCAGTGAAATAAACGTAAACCACGTTTTAATACTGCAGCGGGTGTTTGTAGCACCACTGCACCAAAAGAACCGCCAAACACAATAACTAATGCAGGTAAATTCAGCAGTGAAGCAACTTGTCCGCCTTCAAGTATTTGTCCGAATAGAATCGCAAGAATTGCGATGGCTGCGCCCAGCAAACTAAGCGCATCCATAACTTAGACCTTGCTAAGAATGGTTTGTGAAATGTCGCCAATGGGCAAAATCTTTTCCACAATGCCAGCTTCGGCAACTGCCGCAGGCATCCCATAGACCACACTTGTAGCCTCATCTTGCGCCCAAATAGTCGCGCCTTTATTTTTTAATTTAATTGATGCTTCACAGCCATCATGCCCCATGCCGGTGAGAATAACCGCAAGCACATTGCCACCATAGTTTTCAGCTAAATCATCAAATGTAATATCTACGCTTGGTTTGTAAGTTTGACCGGCTTGGCTTTCCTCGATATGAATAATACCGCGCTTGATTCGCATTTGTTTTCCACCCGGCGCCAAATAAGCCACGCCCGGTTTCAAATGATCACCTTCTTCCGCATGTCGAACGGTAATGTCACAGGCTTGATCTAAACGTTGTGCAAACGCTGGGGTAAAGCTACCTGGCATATGTTGCACAATAACAATAGGCAAGGGAAAATTCGCCGGTAAACCCGTCAATAACAACTGCAATGCCACCGGGCCACCGGTCGAAGTGCCAATGGCAAGTACTTCATAATGAGCCTTAGGTTTCACTGCTTCGACAGGTGCGCTTGTTGCTTTGGGTGCTGGGGCTTTTTTGGGTGTGACTACATTGGGTGTGGTCTTAACCAATTGACTGAAAGCGTGAGCACCTTTTGAACCAACAGCTTTGACTCGATCACAAAGAATTTTCGCAACTTGTTCTTTATCGCGTGCTATATCTTCAAATCGTTTTGGCAAGTAATCTACAGCGCCTGCTTCAATGGCATCCAAAGTGGCGCGGGCACCTTCGACCGTGACTGAGGAAAACATGAGAATGGCCGTTGGCGCTTTTGCCATAATCGCTTTAACAGCCGAAATACCATCAAGCACGGGCATTTCAACATCCATGGTGATCACGTCGGGTTTAAGTGCAATAGCTTTATCAATAGCCTCACGTCCATCAACCGCCACATCGATTACTTCGATTTGGTTGTCCTGAGTCAAAATTTTTGAAATTTGTCGACGGAAAAAACTGGAGTCGTCTACCACTAACACTTTTATTGTCATGAGAATTCTCTTTGTTGTTCGCGGCGCGCATAGTGTTTAACTAAACTCGGCACATCTAAAATTAAAGCGATACGACCGTCACCCGTAATCGTGGCACCTGATAAACCTGCGGTTCCATGTAATAACGCACCTAAGGGCTTGATCACCACTTCTTCCTGACCTATCAAATGCTCTACGACAAATCCAACTTTTTGATTGCCGATGGTTACTACCACGACATGCCCCTGGTCAGGATGAGGTTCAGGTTCGTCCATATGCACTAACCAGTCTTTCAAGTAATAAAGTGGTAATGGTTTTTCTCGTAACATAATGACGGGTTGCCCATCAACAAGATTAGTATTAGTCAGATCCAGATTGAAAATTTCACTAACACTCACTAACGGTAAAGCAAAAATCTGCGTGTCGAGCATAACCATTAAGGTTGGCATAATGGCTAAAGTCAAAGGCACTTTAATCGAAAGTCGTGTACCCTTGCCTAATTCCGACTCAATATCAATCACACCATTCAATTGCACAATACGTGTTTTCACCACGTCCATGCCCACACCACGCCCAGAAATATCGGATATTTCATCTTTGGTTGAAAATCCAGGTGCAAAAATTAAATTGTAAGCATCTTTGTCGCTGAGACGTGCAGCGTTGTCTTTATCCATCAAACCTTTTTCAACTGCTTTGTCGCGCAACACATTGGCATCCATGCCACCGCCATCGTCACTAATGGTTAGTAAAATGTGATCACCTTCTTGCTCAGCCGCAAGCAACACGGTTCCAGCACGCTGTTTACCAGCAGCTTGGCGTATGTCCGGCATTTCTATGCCGTGATCTACAGCGTTACGAACTAAATGCACTAACGGATCAGCCAAAGCTTCGACAAGATTCTTATCTAAATCTGTGTCTTCACCCTGTAATTCTAGATTGACTTCTTTGCGTAGACTACGCGCAAGATCGCGCACCACTCGAGGAAAACGTCCAAACACTTTTTTAATTGGCTGCATGCGCGTTTTCATTACTGCGGTTTGCAAATCAGCTGTGACCAAATCCAAGTTGCCAATGGCTTGCGCAATATCTTCATTCCCTAACGCACTCTCCAAAGTAACAAGACGGTTGCGTACTAGCACCAGTTCCCCAACCATGTTCATAATGTCATCGAGACGTTTAGTATCCACACGAACCGTTGACTCTCCCCCTTGAGTATCTTTTCCGGTTTTCGCCTTTACATCTTTGTTACCAGCCGCATTTGTGACAGGTTCTTGAGCTGGCGCAGGTGCAGCAGTGACAGGTTTTTCTGCGACAGCCACTTGCTCAACTACAGTGGGCTTTTCAGGTGCGACTGCAGCGACTGGAGTTGGAGTTGGCGTAGGAGTTGGTGTAGACGTAGTAGCAGTACTAACTGGCGCCGCCTTGAATTGTCCTTGTCCATGTAAATCATCGAGTAGTTTTTCAAACTCCTCTTCAGTTATATCATCGGAACCAGCACTAGCACTCTGGCTACGTTGAGCTTCTTGTTCTTCTATGGCTGCTTGAGGTACACCCCCATGTTTACCCGAGCCATGTAAATTATCTAACAGTGCTTCAAATTCCTGTTCCGTAATTTCCTCATCTTCAAAACTTGATTGACTTGGGCTAGAGGCTGGTGCCGTTGATGCAACAGATTCACCTTGAGGCGTACCACCGTGTTGGCCTTTGCCATGCAAATCATCTAATAATGCTTCGAATTCATCATCTGAAATTTCTTCATCGGCATCCAGTTCTTGTGTTGCATCATTACTGGTTTCCAGCACTTGTGTCACATCAGTTTCTGATTCATCCAAGGCATCCAATAAGCGTTCAAACTCATCATCAGAAATATCACCCTCGTCACCACTAGGACCAACCGTTTCCGTGGGTGATTTTTTTGCAACGGGTGCAACGTCGGTTTGTGGCGCAGGTGCTGTGGGTGGAGGTGGGGCACTGTCTTTCTTTTGCAGGGATTTTAATTCAGTAATTAATTGAGCGCTAGCGGGTTCCGGTTCTCTACCGCCACGTACACTATCGAACATGTCGTTTACTACATCCAGAACTTGTAACATCACGTCCATTAAATGTGAATCGACTTGTTTTTCACCTTGGCGCAATAGATTAAACACATCTTCGGCCACGTGACAAACCTCGACCATATTATCGAGACTTACAAAACTTGCACCACCTTTAATGGTGTGGAATCCGCGAAAAACCGCATTAAGCAGTTCAGCATCCGCCGGACGCTGTTCAAGGTCGACCAACTGCTCACCAAGCAGTTCGAGAATTTCTCCACCTTCGACTAAGAAGTCTTGTAAGATCTCGTCATCGGGATCAAGCGCCATTTCGTCATCCTTAAAACCCTAGGCTGGAAAGCAAGTCATCCACATCATCCTGGGTCGCTACTATGTTACTGTCTTCCATTCCTGGTATCACTGGTCCGGCTAATTCACCTTTTTTATCTTCATCGGTTTTCTTCTTACGTCCACCGACAATTCCCCCGCCTAATTTCACCAGGTTAACCAAACCACCTTCAAGTTCTTCAACCAACTGAATCACCCGTCGAATGATTTGTCCGGTGATATCTTGAAAATCTTGCGCCATTAAAACTTCATCCATGCTGCCTTTTAGATTACTGGTTTCACTGACAGCGCTTTCTAAAAATGTGTCGAGTTCCTTGCTTAGCGTTCGAAACTCTTTAGGCGTCAGTTCACGATTGGTAAACTTCAACCAGGTCTTGTGTAAATGGTCAGATTTATCTTTTAACGAAATACACAAGGGAATTGCTTGCTCAACAGCATTTAAAGTTCGATGAGCGGCATCATCGGTGCGTTCGATGACATAGTGTAAGCGCTGCTTGGCGTCAGGGATTTCGTCTTCAGCCAATTCTGCAAAACGTTCATCATGGCGAAAGCTATTTAAAGCATCATGAAATTCACGCGTCAGCTTACCCAACTCATTAAACAGTTTTGACTCTTGTAAACTAGCTAATTCAGATAGTTTCTCTTCAGCCGTTTCCTGTTCGTTTTGTTCGAGCGCCTGCACATACGCGCGCGCAGTTTCGAGCACATTTTGTGGTGTTTCGTCTTGCACGATAACTCCCCCCTAACCACCACCATTTATTCGCTCAAATATTTTATCGAGCTTTTCCTTTAAAGTTGTTGCGGTAAATGGCTTCACAATATAACCGTTAACACCGGCCTGCGCCGCTTCCACGATTTGTTCTTTCTTTTGCTCCGCTGTTACCATTAATACGGGCAAAGTATTAATCTCGGGATCCGCTCGCACGGCCTTTAATAAATCGATTCCCGTCATGCCCGGCATATTCCAATCCGTGACTAAAAAATCGTAATTATTTTTCTTCAGCATTGGCAATGCTGTTTGTCCGTCATCCGCTTCCTCGGTGTTATTAAATCCTAGGTCACGGAGGAGATTTTTGATGATCCTACGCATTGTGGAAAAATCATCCACGATGAGGATTTTCATATTCTTGTCCAAGGTGACCTCCAACCTTTCCTATTAAACAACGCTACTTCACTAAGGCTTCCGCCAGTAAGCCATACGTGCTTGTAAGCGAATCACAGCTTGACTGTGTATTTGGCAAACACGTGACTCACTCACACCCAATACTTCCCCAATTTCTCTTAAATTCAGTTCTTCGTCATAGTACAAAGCCATGACCAAACGCTCCCGTTCAGGCAAGCTTGAAATTGCTTCCGCTAGACAACGTTTAAAATCTTCTTTTTGTAAGCCATCTAATGGACTACTACTGTCTTCAAGAAAAGTATCGACAAACGCTTCATCACCTGGAGTAATTTCCTCAAAACTCGTTACTCGGTAACCACTGGCAACCATTAACATTTGGTGGTATTCATCCAAGGGTATTCCCAAAGCATCAGCCACTTCATGGTCACGCGCATCGCGTCCAGTCTGATTCTCGATAAAACGCACGGCTTCGGCAACCATACGTGCTTTTTTATGCACTGAGCGAGGCGCCCAGTCACTGCGTCGAATTTCGTCTAACATTGCGCCACGAATACGGATACCCGCATAAGTTTCGAAGCTTGCGCCTTGAGTTGAATCATAATTACGCGCTGCCTCGAGCAAGCCAATCATGCCTGCTTGAATTAAATCATCGGGTAGCACACTAGGGGGTAAGCGACTAATAAGGTGATAGGCGATGCGTTTGACCAGCGGCGCATACTGCACCACGAGCTCCTGGTCCTTTTTATCTTTTACACTATCATCATACGTGGCGATTCCATTCATTCCACCGCCTCCATTGTGGTTTGACTTGCATTTATGAGCCGTTCAACGAAAAACGCTAAGTGCCCTTGAGCGTTTCTTTCCATCGGCCATGTATCGGCTTTCTTAGCCAGATTCTTAAATGCTAATGCAACCCGACTTCTAGGGTGACTTTCCACCACAGCTTTTTGCTTTTTGATCGCTTTTTTTAAGGTCTCATCGAACGGAATACAGCCTTGGTAATCTAGAATCACGTCTAGGAATCGACTACTCGCGGAAAATAATTTGTTAAACAAATCGCGCCCCTCCTGTACGCTATGGGTCATATTGGCAACTACACGAAATCGCCGTACACCATAATCTTGGGATAACAATTTGATTGTGGCGTAAGCATCAGTAATTGATGCTGGCTCATCGCAAACCACTATTAGCACTTCCTGTGCCGCGCGACAGAAACACAGATTCGCCTCAGAAATTCCTGCGGCCGTGTCCACAATTAATGTATCAAGGCTTTGATTTAACTTAGAAAATGAATTTATAACCCAGGCCTGTTGTTGAATCGTAAGAGCGGCCATTTGTTGCACCCCGGAAGCTCCTGGAACTACTTGTATGCCGCGTGGTCCAGGGGTTACGATGTTTTGTAAACTCTGCTCACCGAGCAATACATGATTTAAATTATATTTTGGTTTTAAGCCGAGCAAGACATCAATATTGGCCAAACCTAAATCCGCATCAAGCAACATAACTTCACGACCAAGCTGAGCAATCGCAATGGCCAGATTTATGGCCAAACTGGTTTTGCCTACACCGCCTTTGCCGCTACTAATGGCGATGGTTCGCACGGCCGACGACGATTGTAGTGGTGATTGATCTATACTGAGTGATTGACTTTGAGTTTGCAGACGCTGATTAAAATACGTCATCAGTCACCGCACTACCAAAGGCCATCTCTACGACTTCATCCTCGATGCGATGTTCCAGACTTTGCATTTTCGCCACGGCTTGTTTTATTAAATGAGCGGCACTGTGTTGATGGATATCTTCAGGCACTTGTTGGCCTTCACTAACATAATTAATCGGAAGTAAATTCTCAACCACGGCGGACAATGCGGCACCGAGGCTGCTGGCCTCATCGGTTTTAGTAATGATGACACCATCGACTACTATTTTGCGGTAAGCTTGAATCGAATCACATAAAACCGCGTGTTGCGAAGTCGCAGGCAACATCAATAAAGTTTTAATCAATGCCGAACTTTCCATGAGCAATTTAAACTGTTCGCTTAAATGAGCATCATTTGCCGTCATACCGGGCGTGTCGATTAAAATGAGTTGTTTATCATAAAGCGACTTTAAGGTTTTCTTGAATTCATTTACATTGTTGACCGGATAAACGGGGATGTTAAGAATACGGCCAAACGTGCGCAAATGTTCAGTTGATCCCACGCGGAAATTATCCGTGGTAATAAATGCGATATCTTCATGCCCATGATGCAGCGCATATCGCGCAGCCAATTTTGCCAGCGCCGTGGTTTTACCACTACCTGTTGAACCAACAAATGCGAAGACACCACCATCTAATACAATATCACGCGGCGACACTTGAATACGGCTAGCAAAATTAGCCACTGCTTTGCGCCAAGTGTTACTGAACTGTTGGTCCTCATGAATATCATTCACAACCTGGCGACAGACTTTGGCGCTTAATCCCATTTCCAGCAAATGACGCATCACTTTAGCTCGTTGGGGAAAACGTTTGGCTAAATCTCCCCAAGCTAAAGATGATAATTGCTGCTCCAACAAACTCCGCAAATTATGCAATTCGTCCCAAACACCACGCAGAGAAGCTAAATCTTCGTGCTTTGAAGCAAAACTTGCCTGATGGGTTTGAGAACTTATTGTTTTATTCTCATTCGTTATCGGTACTTTTGTCGGTTGCTCAACAACATCAGGTAAATCATCTAAGGTTGCTGCTTGATTTAGGTTTTCTCGCGATTGACTAAAAGTTTTAATCCAATCCAAATTGGATTTTGCTGGCTCGGCCTGACGACGATTAGGTAAGGCTTGGCTTACTTGCGCTTGGGTCTGTGTATCTAAATGGGGCATGATTTTTTTCCAAAAAGGCTCGCTACCACTAAGTAAAGCATTTTTTTCTTTTTTCTTATCTGGTTTTTTGTTAGACGTTGTATTGTCTGTCACTGCGACCGCTTTGCCTGTTTGATTAACTAAAGCATCTACTTCGTCTTTCATGGAGGGGTCATAATCTTTTGTCGCTAGAATTTCCACACCATCATCCATGCGCCGATTAGAAAGAATGACTGCGTCAGGCCCTAAGGCAGCACGAACTTGTGCGATAGCTTGGCTAATATCAGCGGCAAAAAAACGCTGCACATCCATTCAATACTCCTTCGTACTGCGAGTGACTCAGTCAGTCATTGTTAGTGATTGCATTGGCAATCGTATTAAGCGGGCGCCATGGCCGGTGCAGCGCTGGGCTGTTGGCCAATATTCGAAACCACTTTAATTTGTTTATTGTCTGGAATTTCATTAAACGCCAAGACATGAAGATTTGCGATCGAACGCCGGGCAAAATCCGCCATCATTTGCCGTAAACCTGGAGCAACCAATAACACTGCAGGCTGGTTATTGGCTTCTTGTCGTTGCACTGCATCCAATAAGGACTGATAAACTCGCTCAGCTAATCCGGGTTCTAATCCAGGGCCAGCATCACCACCTGATTGCACACTCTGGAGCAATATCTGTTCCAGTGAAGGATCGAGCGTGATCACTGTTAGTTCCTCGCTTAAGCCATAAATGGATTGCACAATTGAACGTGACAATGCTTGACGAACAGCCGCAGTTAAAACTAACGGGTCCTTACTGATCGTGGCCTGATCTGCGAGGGTTTCTGCAATAGTGCGCATATCTTTAATAGCCACGTTTTCTGCCAATAAACTTTGCAACACTTTCAAGACTTCACCCAAACTTAAACTATTGGGGATCAAATCTTCAACCAATTTTGGTGAAGATTCATTAAGTTTATCCATAAGTTGTTGCACTTCTTCTCGACCTAATAGTTCATACGCATGTTTTTGTAGTATTTGACTTAAGTGTGTGGCAACAACCGTGCTAGCATCGACTACGGTATAACCCAAGGTTTGTGCATGATCCCGTTGAGTTTTTTCGATCCACATGGCTTCTAGCCCAAAGGCGGGATCCTGAGTTTTTTTGCCTTGTAGGTTTCCAAACACCTGGCCTGGATTGATGGCCATGTCTTTATCCGGAAATATTTCCGCTTCACCCATGGGTACGCCGTGTAAGGTGATGCGATAAACATTGGGTCCGAGTTCCAAGTTGTCGCGAATATGCACTGAAGGAATGAGAAATCCTAGGTCCTGGGATAATTTTTTTCGCACACCTTTAATCCGTCCCATGAGTTGTCCCCCTTGATTTTTATCAACAATGGGAATTAAACGATAACCGACCTCCAAACCAATTAAATCCACGGGCGCTACATCATCCCAACTCAGCTCTCTTGGTTTTGATGCGTCTTCAACAGGTGGTGGTTTTGACGACTCCAGCGCATCTGCTTGATGTTGTCGGTTTAGATAAAATGCCGCGGTGCCAACAACGGCTGCCAATGAAAGAAAGGCAATATTTGGCATGCCGGGGATAATTCCGATAGTGCCCATGATCACAGCAGTGACGGTTAGTGCACGTGGATGATCAAAAACCTGCCTATAAACTTGTTGTGTCATTTTTTCTTCTGATGACACTCGAGTCACAATAATGGCAGCAGCTGTTGACAACAATAGCGAAGGTATTTGCGCCACCAAGCCGTCACCGATAGTCAACAAGGTATAATTACGTGCCGCTTCTGCAAAACTTAATTCATGTTGCAAAATTCCTATAATCAAACCGCCAATAATATTAATAAATAAAATTAGAATACCAGCGACCGCATCGCCGCGTACAAACTTGCTAGCACCATCCATGGATCCGTAGAAATCGGCTTCTTGAATAACTTCTTCACGCCGTTTTTGTGCTTGTTCTTGAGTAATGAGTCCGGTATTTAAATCGGCATCAATCGCCATTTGTTTGCCAGGTAATGCGTCTAATGTGAAGCGCGCGCTTACTTCTGAAATTCGCCCAGCACCTTTGGTGACAACCACGAAGTTGATAATGACCAATATGGCGAACACCACCAAACCCACTGCATAGTTGCCACCAATAACAAACTCGCCAAACGCTTCGATCACGCTTCCTGCTGAACCGGTACCGGTATGCCCTTCCAACAGTACGATTCGTGTCGATGCAATATTCAAAGCCAATCTCAATAATGTAGCGACCAATAACATGGTTGGAAAAACTGACAAATCTAATGGCCGATCAATATAGACACTGGCTAACAACATAATCAAGGAAAGCGAAATACTAAAGGTGAAAAATAGGTCAAGTAAAAACGGAGGTAAAGGCAAAATCATCATGCCTAATAAGGCTAGTATGAGTAGCGGCACGCCTAATCCATTGCGCGACAGATTGGCTGCAACCGTTAAAAATTGACTAAATGGTGATGGCTCCGCCATGCTAATTTCCTTTTGTATTACTCATTGTCATAACGGTAGTCATCCGGCACGTCCACATCTGGCATATTGATAGGCTTTGTAAATTTCGTGCCAGGCCGAGCTTTCAATTGATATATATATGCCAGTATTTTTGCCACCGCCATATACAAGGCTGAAGGAATTTCATCATTTAATTCGGTACTGAAAAATATTGCACGCGCAAGCACAGGAGAAGACAAAATCGGAATGTTGTGGTCCAGCGCCAATTGCCTGATTTTCCCAGCAACAATATCCGCACCTTTTGCCACTACAATCGGTGCTCCATTTTTTTCTGTGTCGTATTTTAATGCGACAGCAAAATGCGTAGGATTGGTGATCACCACATCGGCTTTCGGCACCTCTTCCATCATACGGCGCATAGCCATTTCTCTTTGCGTACTACGCAGCCGTTGTTTGGTTTCGGGACTACCTTCTTGTTGCTTGTTTTCTTGCTTGATTTCATCCTTACTCATGCGTAATTGACGTTTGTGGTCCCACTGTTGGAAAGGTACGTCTATCATTGCCACAAGAATTAAACTCAAGCTGAGTACGGCAAAAAATATAATGACATACCACGCCATATTGGCTAACGCGGGTTCAAGTGCTTGCCGACCGAGATTTACCACGTCTTCAGCTATAAAATTCAGCATCACGACGGCTGTTATGCCTATAAGCGAAACCTTGGCAATCGCTTTCAATAATTCAACAAAACCTTTGGGACCAACGATGCGCTGCAGACCTTTTAGAGGCCCCATTTTGCTCGCCTTTGGCTCCATCGCTTTTAAAGAAAAATTCCAGCCACCAATACTAATTGAGGAAAATATTGCAACAGCGATTAAAATGATGGCGAACATACTAACGGAACTAAGGCCTTCGACAACTCCATACTGTATTGATCGAATCATAAATTGCACATCAAAAATTTCTTTGCGATTGATGGTGAACAAGTCTCGCCACAGACGGGTAATATCATCAACAATTTGTGCGCCGAGCAACATCAAAGTGATTGCCGAACACAGCATCATGAAAAAAGTATTCATTTCACGTGAGCGTGGAACTTGTCCTTTTTGGCGCGCATCACCTAATCGTTTTCCGGTGGGGTCTTCGGTTTTTTCCTGACCTTGTTCATTTTCAGCCATTGTTAATTCACTCGTAAAATATCTTTGACGACTTGAAAAGCACTTGCCGACAAGTTTTCAAATTGTAATAAATTCACGGGCAATGAAACCAAAATAACATAAAACCCTGCAGTAATTGTTATTGAGAAACCAACAGCAAAAATATTTAATTGAGGGGCAGCACGCCCCATGACACCAAGCGACATATTGACGAGTAACAATGAAGTCACAGCAGGCAATGCCACTAACACCGCCCCGGCAAACATTTCACTGGCCCAAGCCACCAGCTGCCAATAGTTATCACGTATTAATCCATCGACGCTGATGGGCAAGCTATGAAAACTTTTTGCGATCAAGCCAACCAGAGCGAGATGACCATCCAATAGAATAAAAAACAAGGTCACCATTAACAAAAAGAACATAGAAAGTACTGGCGCTTGTGCTCCATTCACCGGATCAACCATGGTGGCAAAACCTAAACCCATTTGCATCGCAATCACTTGCCCACCGATGATAAAAGCATTAATCACTAAATGAAAAATGAAACCAGACACAATACCAATCACAATCTGTTGAAACACTATCAACGCACCAGGAATACTTATCGCATCCACAGCAGGCGCTGGCGGAATAATTGGCACCACCACTATTGTCATGGCTAAGGCAATCACTAAACGAATGCGCACAGGAATAAAATTCGAACTAAAGACAGGCATTGCCCCGACCATGGCAGTTATTCGAATAAACGGCCACAAATACGTGCCGACAATTGCACTAATTTCAGCACCTGTCAGTATCATGATTAACCTAGGAGATAGGGAATATCGTGAAATACTCGTTCAAAATAGCTCAACATGATTTTCATCATATAAGGCCCAGCCATCATTAATGTTCCCAAGGTAACTAATAATTTAGGAATAAAACTCAGCGTCATTTCGTTTATCGATGTCGCCGCCTGGAACATAGCAACCAACAAACCCACCACCAGCGCCGGCATTAAAATCAAACTCACTAACACCACTAAGATCTCCAAAGTATGGCGAAACACATCTAAAACTATTTCTGGCGTCATAGGCCCTCCTAAACGAAAAAGCTAGATGCGAGTGTTCCCATGATCAGTGACCATCCATCCACCAAAACAAATAACATGATTTTAAATGGCAAGGAGATCATCATTGGAGACAACATCATCATGCCCATGGCCATTAATACACTGGCCACCACAAGATCAATCACTAAAAAAGGGATATAAATGAGAAATCCAATTTGAAAAGCGGTTTTAAGTTCACTTGTAAGAAAGGCAGGGATTAACAAGGCCATGGGAACGGCGGCAGCGTCGGGTATGTCTTGTTGACCGGAAATTTCTGCGAACATGGTTAAATCTTTTTCCCGTGTTTGTCCCATCATGAATTCCCGCACTGGTACTTGTGCAGTTTCAAATGCTTTTCCTATTTCGATTTTCTCATCAATATAGGGCACAACCGCTTCCTTAAATACTTGTTCAAATATAGGTGCCATAATGAATATAGTTAGAAACAAAGCTAGGCCAATTAAAATTTGATTCGAGGGCGCTTGCATAAGTCCAATGGCTTGACGCAATATGGCCAATACAATAATGATTCGTGTAAAAGCAGTAAGCATTAGCAATCCCGCAGGCAATAACGTCAAGGTGGTCATTAGTGCAAGAATTTGCAAGCTCAGGGTATACAACTTGCCACCATCGGCTTGTGTTGAAACCGACACCGCAGGGATTCCCGGATCCGCTGAAAAACTGGTTGTGGATAGCAGCATCAGCACAAGGAATAGAATGAAACGCAAAATGGTTTTCATGATTTCCGCAGTTTCCACTGCTTTAAGGCCGACTGAAATTTTTCTGCAAACAAATCACTTGTCGGTGTGTGAGAACTAATCTCGATCGGTTTTTCGAGTTTATGCAAAGTATCGATGCGACTCGGCGTCACACCTAGCAATAATTGCTCCTCACCTACTTGTAAAACAACAATTCGTTCTCGTTGTCCAAGACTCACACCACCAACAATTCTTATGGCATTGTTGGGCAGACTAGCAACTTGGCCGAAACGTTTATAAAACCATGCAGTCGCAAAAATTGCTCCTACTACTAGTAACAAAGCAAATACAAGTTTGAATACACTAAATCCATTGTCTTTGAACGTAGCAGTGCTTGATGGGCGCGCAAATCCGAGTTCGTTGGCAAGAGCAAGTTCAACCGACAATAATATGCAACAGAAAATAATAAGCATTCGCCACATCATGTTAGTTTCTTAATCCTTTCCATTGCAGTAATTACATCAGTTAAACGAATACCAAATTTCTCGTTAACGACAACCACTTCTCCATGTGCGATCAAAGTTCCATTCACTAAAACATCCAATGGTTCACCCGCCAGTCGATCCAATTCCACCACGGAACCTTGGTTCAACTTTAACAAATTACGAATACTAATAGATGTGCGCCCGATCTCCATTGAGATGGTAACAGGGATATCAAGAATCATTTCCAAGTCAACAGTTTCACCCCCACCACTGGGTTCTTCTGTCAATTCATTTAATGGCGCCGAATCAAAATCGTCACCCATGTCATCATCAACATCGACTTGTCCTGCTTCGGCTAGTGCATCGGCCCAGGCGTCGTTTACATCATCATCATCCGGCTCTGCCATTTGCCTCTCCTATTTTTGTTTTTCCAGGCTTTCGTTAGGATTGTTAATTGGTTCAACAATTTTTAGGGCTTTATTGCCATTAAAAGAACCATATTGACAACGAAATACTGGAACGCCAGCCGCTTTGGCTACGGCGGTATCTTCAATATCGATTGAAATCACATCACCAATTTCTAAATTTTTAACATCGCGCAGGGTTAAATCTGCTGAAGCCAGAATGGCAGAAAGTTCAAGATTGGCATCGAGAATTTCTTCTTTCAACGATTGAGACCAACGCTCATCCATTTCCACGTGATCACTTAAAACACCTGCATCGAGCAACTCACGAATAGGTTCTAACATAAGGTATGGAAAGGTGATATGCATTTCACCACCGCCACCCTCCAGTTCTATATTGAACGAGCTAACCACCACAACCTCGCTAGGACTCACAATATTGGCGAAATGTGGATTTACTTCAGCACTTAAAAATTCAAAATCAACTTGCACTACCGGCGACCATGCTTCTTGCAAATCGACAAATGCTCGAGATAAAACCCCCTCAACAATTTTTAACTCGGTGGGTGTAAATTCTCTTCCTTCAATTTTGGTGTGAAAACGGCCCTCGCCACCAAAATAATTATCCACTAGGATGTAAACCAACTTGGGATCAAAAACAAACAAACCCGTACCACGCAGTGGATTCATTTTCACCATGTTTAAACTAGTGGGCACAAACAAACTATGCACGTATTCTGCAAACTTCATCATTTGCACACCATTAACAGAAATCTCTGCGGCGCGCCTTAGTTTAGAAAAAAGTGAAATACGAAAAAATCGAGCGAAGCGTTCATTGATCATTTCCAAGGTGGGCATGCGCCCACGAACAATACGATCCTGACTAGCAAAGTCATAAGCCGTTAAATGCTGGTCTACATCATCGCCGATGGTGGTATCGACGTCACCACTTGAGACACCATGTAATAAGGCATCAATCTCATCTTGTGAAAGTATATCGGTACCACTCATATGAACTCTTTATTGCGTTATGAAACTAGTAAAATATAGCGCTTCGATACCTTGTCGACCGGTTTCTTCGATTAGAATACGTTGCACTTCCTCTAAAGCTTTTTTTCGCAACTCTTCGCGCCCTTCAGGACTGTGGAGAATTTCAGCGGTTTGACTGCCGAGTAATAGTAAAAGGTTATTGCGTAACAAAGGGGTGTGCGCAATGACATCATCAATAGCCTGAGAATCACGCGTCATTAATTCAACTTGCACTTGTAAATATTTGGTTCGACCACGCTCCTTGAAATTAACAATGAACGCAGGCTCCATTGGGTGATAGATGGCCGGTGCGTTTGCAGCAACCGGTGCATGACCACCTTGACTTAACATACCCATCGATTTAAGTAAGAAGAAAACACCGCCCATACTGACAGCCACCAATAACACGGCACCGATGATCATGATCAGAACGAGTTTAGCTGACGACTCACCACCTTGTCTTGCCGCATCTTCGGCCATAATTATTCCTCTTTCGCATATGCTAACTCACCAGGGAGCAAGTCCTATGCCAGTGAAAAAAGATATTTATGATTGAAGTTTCAGGGGGTTATAAATGCAAATTTAGCCGCGCCAATTTAATGGCTAGCGAAAAAAATGCGAATTAATCATTGTTGGCTTGTTTTAAATGAGTAATGTTTTTGTTATCCGGTTCTGGATACGCTTGTTTGATTGCAAGTACATCCTCTAAACTTGAAAGAAATATTTCAGCACAATTAGGATCAAAATGACTACCGGATTGATCTTTAATGTAGTTGACAGCATCCTCAAAATTCCAAGCATGTTTATACGGTCGAACCGAAGTTAAGGCATCAAAAACATCGGCGACGGCAACAATTCGTCCATATAAGGGTATATCCTGAGCTTTTAAAGCATTGGGATAACCACTACCATCCCATTTTTCGTGGTGCGTGAGTGCTATGATCCGTGCAGCATTGAGTAAATCCGAGTCATGTCCAGACAACATTTCTGCACCAATCGTAGTATGAGTTTTCATTTGTTCCCATTCAGTACTGGTAAATTTACCTGGCTTTAACAAAATGTTATCGGCAATTCCAATTTTCCCAATATCATGCATTGGGCTCGCGTTTTCAATTAAGGTAACGTCATGTTCACACAACCCCATGCGATGAGCCATTAATCCTGCGATTTTACTCATGCGCACAATATGAAAACCGGTTTCATTATCACGATACTCGGCAGCACGCCCCAGGCGACGAATAATTTCTTTTCGTGTATCTTCCAATTCACGGGTACGTTCTGCAACTGCGGCTTCTAGGAATTTATTTTGATTTTGAATTTGTTGCTGCAACAAACGGGATTCCAACATATTGTAAATTCTTGTTAACAACTCTACGATGTCAAATGGTTTTGTTAGAAAATCCCTAGCGCCTTTTTCTAATGCCTTAAGTCTTGAGTCACGATCAATTTGTGCTGTCAAAACGATAATCATTGGGATATCGCCATTAGTCATTTGTTTCAACTGATCTAAAACATCATAACCACTTAAATAGGGCATATTCAAATCCAGCAAAACAATATCGTATGTCTGGGCTTGGTACAGTTGAAGTGCCTCACGTGGATCTTTGACGCAGGTGACGTTAGTGTAGCCATCATTTTTTAGTGTTTTCTCCAATACCTTAATATTGGCTTCCTGGTCATCAACAACCATTATTGAGGCATTTTTAATATCCTGTTTGGTAGGAATGGATGGCATACACGTCCTATTTCTTTATAACTGACATATCAATCGTTGTTTGTGTAGTGTCGACAAATGATCCGATAAATAAACCCACACACAATAATGTAAAAAATCAATCTTAGTAGTTAATTTTAGACTATTTCATGGAAAATTCATGATTTATTTTTAGTGGGCATATTAATTGAATTGTCCTGCTAGGATATCCTGGGCTACTTAACTTTATGCAAAAGAAACGTCTAATACTGCATATTTTAGCGGTGCTTATCTGCTTACCGTGCGTGCTTTCTGCTGAGAGTGAATCGTTCCCAATTCCGGACGAAAAATACAGAGAAGAAATCGATGTGCAAGACGGCCTACATTTGCCACCTCCCGATAGCAATTACTTCGAAGAATCTGATATTGATTTTTATGAATATTTGCGTTTGCAAAAGGAACAGCGCTTGGCCGAAGAAAAAGCAAAAAAAGAGGCTGCAGAAAAAAAACAAAATGGCTGGCTATTCTTCGGGCGTAAGAAAGATAATGATCAAACCGAAGAACCATCAGACATAGGTGAAACTCCACTCGAAAGAGCAATCATTCCACCTACCGAATCTATAGATTCACAAATACCACAAACTCGGCCTGAGGAACAGATTATGCTACCTGAAACGCCATTCCCTAGTGCGCCTGTTGTTGAAACAATAGACAAGCTAAACGATGATAGAAATGAAGTTGATGATCAGGATGTTAGCAATACAGAATCGAAAAATGATCAGGACATTGAAACAACCGTTAAACCTATTGATGAATTAAGTGAGAAACCCATTTCTCAACCGATCATCGTCATGGAATCACCCTTTACCTATCGCTTCTCAAAAGATGTTAGCGCCAGTCTGCTTGGAATGATAGGCGCTTCCATTATTGGCATTGGAATTGGTTCTGTAACGGGTACGGCGGTTAATGCGAGTGGTATTTGTGATAGCTGCGCTGATGTTCATACCTTGATATTAGGCAATGTCGGCGCTCTTTTGGGCGCGACCTATGGGCCCTATTATGTGAGTCAACGCCATGAAATCAAGGATCCATATCTTGGCTACGGTTTTATTGGCGCGATCACTCCTATCATTTTATTATCGACTGTTGCTAATAATAGCCTGCATTCCACATTGAACAGTTTTGACTTATCCTATATTTTTTCTATTCCTATCAGCACTAGTTTTGCGTACATGACCGCACGCCATTTACAGCTAAAACCTTTATTTCATCGTGAGCGAACACCATTTAGGTTCTTGCCAATTTATTCTTCCAAGAAACAAAGTCTACGCTTGCAAATATTTTATTCTTTCTAAAAAATATACTGAGCTCGTACACTTAATATTTTTAATTTCTTATGTGGTTGAAATTCATAGCGGTCATTATAGCGGGCCAAGATTTCAAAAAAAACTGTCTTTCGCTTTTGAAATCTTGCGCTTATCATTATGCTGCTTTCAGGTAAATCTTTTGTCAACACTCTCTGTTTATATAGCGAATCCTGTTTTTTTATAGATAAGCGCATAAGCATTGAAAATCTCCTTGTGGGCTTCCAATCAATATAGGATTTCAAACTTTGTTTAATTACTTGAAGACGCTTATGGCTACCATACACATAATATTGATACTGATAAGCATGATAAAAACTCCAATGTTTTACCTGCCAACCCAAACCAGATGCCTGAGAAAATTGTTGAACTCGATCATCAATAATTTCTTTTCCCAGCTCAATACTTGGAAAATATTGAAGTGAAAAAAACTGTGACATTCGTAGCTCGGCCCACGAATTGATTTGATAGCGCCAATTGTGACTGACAATAGAATTCGGGCGTTTCATTTGTCGAGTGCGCCATGAATGCTGTTTAGCACTATCATGTTGTTTATAGGGATAATCCCATATTTTGATGCGTAGTGATGGATGAGTTTTGCTCCATCCATTATATCTCGCTGTCAGTTGCAACCCAAGTTCGTTTCGTTCTGAATATGACTCTATGGTGTGGCTACTGGAAATGGCTTTAGCCAGATTGTGAGTATAGTCGGGTGAATAATACCATTGGGTTAATTCAAACTGTGCGCTTGGCCACCACAGCCAATGAAGCTGATTAACACTAGCAAGCGCATCATTTTGTAGTTGCGCCCACTCCGAATTGAATTGATAATTCGCTTGTTTAAATGAAATGTAGAATGATAGTGCATGCTGCTGATTTAGACCATATTTCCCCGAGTGAGGTGCAAAACGCAATTCAATATCTTCAAGCAAAAATTGATAAGTCGACTGCAAAAAGTTGAGTTGATAGTGTTGTGTCTTGCTTGACATACTATAAGAAAAGCCTGACACATTTTCACGATAAATATTGTCTAAGGTTTGATACGATACTACTTGTCTACTTTTTTCATCGATAACATGACCGCCCCACCAAGCATTATCCTGCCATTCAAAGCCATCACAACGAATCTCAGATCGACTACAATCCCCATACCATGGATCAGCTTGGTATTGAAAATAGTACTGGTACAAGGACTGATTCTGTCTTGAATAGAACATTATTAGTTTGTGTGTATTAGCTTTATTAAATCGATACTCTGTTGCAACACCACTAAACCCTTCCTTTTTTTTTAGTTTAGCATCCGCAATATTTGCACTGAGTCGGCGCTGGCTTGAAAGCTGTTGAGGTGCTCTTGTATAGGTATTCTTAACTAATAAGCCTTGTCCCAAATCTAGCTTAAAATCACCAAGAATAATTTTACCAAAGGACCAGTCCCTCTCAACACTATATGTACTTAAAAGCATTGTGGGTTCACTTGTTGACATAAGTAATGCGCCACTTCCCCTATCGTAGCTCACCAAATGATAGGTATAGGGGTGTATTGATGCGTTGAGTTTGTAGTCAGTGCCTTTGTTTATTGCAAACGTAAAATATTGATTGCGCTTAATACTCTTTTCGTGAAATTGCTCTGCTTGTGAAAACAGACTTCTAAACTCAAGCTGAGTTTGTAAATTGCTAGCTGATTCTGAAAAACTTATGTAAACCTTGATTTCTTGCCAATTGAACTGCACGCGTTTAAGACGAAGTTCTAAATCACTAAAGGAATGGTACGAGCCATTGTGTTCCCGCTCCTGAACAATCGCCCTTGCCACGTTCGCTTGCATATATGGAATAACTAGCAATTCATTGTATTGAACCGTATTGATATTCAACGGGGCGAGCAGCATTTGTTCTGTCATAGATTGCTCAACATCATCTACATTGGCGCTTTCTAGACGCAGAGGATTGATATCAAGCACTTCGTTAGCAGTAGCAGACGAAACGAGTACAACAATAACAGTTACATGAATAATGGAACCAAGAGAATGCACTATTTAAACACCACCGGCGTGTCCTCACTTGCAGCATCCATTTGAGTTTCAGCAAGAAGCTGCTCATTTGCAAATAACTGCAATTGACTTGCATCATTATAAAGTGACAACTTTGACGAGTTATAAGTCTTATCGGATATAGAGGGTTGTACATCGTTTCCAGCAATCAATAGAAAGTCACCAGGGCTCAGACTCAAGCACGCATCTTGAGTTATGCTCAATTCTTTCGACTTTCCTGAGCTATCGCTAGTATTTTTTAATAGACTGTCATTCAAGTCGAATTCGATATTGGAAATGTTTTGCACTAAAACCCACTCCTGGTTTTTGTCGGCCCCTGCTGGATTTGGTAATGCGCTATCAAAACGTAGCATATGTGGCTGCGCTACTTCAATTAGTCGCCAGCGTCCATTGCTTAGACATGCAGCCCCACAAGGGTCATTTTCTGATCCTTTCGTTGATAGCTCAGTATAAGCGTCGCCCTCAATAAAAACACTACGCGAATGACACCATTGTTGTGAGCCATTCCAATCACGACTCAAACTGGCACCTTCTTTAGCGTTAAGTGTTACGTCTATCGATTCAATCACTTGATCTTGTACAGCAAGCTTTATGCTTTCCACACTGCCGGGAATGCCATCACCTTTCATTTTCAGCTGCTTTTCATTTTGCTTAAATTGATCTACGCTAGAGTAAACATTGATACTAACAAAGCTATTCGCTTCAGTCGTTATGCATTCTTGTTGTAGTATTTTCCATTGTTTTGAATTGATTTGAATTTCAATTCCATTTAAATCAATTCCTCCGTTTACTATTTTTAATTCCAACCACTCTTTATCAATATCAGAACCTTGTGGATTGTTGAATATTTCAGATATAAACAAGTCGCCTTGTTTTGCATGACGAATTTTACGAGCTTGCCCTTCATCTAGACACAACATTAATCCGCACAAAGAATTGTTTTTACCCGGCGATCCCAACTGTCCATTTTCAGTGGCCTCGCTCGCATGGCACCACCGGCGAGAAACTAATTTATTCTGCCCATCAAAAAGCAATTCCGCCTTAATGGCAATATCGATTTCTGGTTCAATAGGGTTTTTTTCAGTACCATATTCAACTGTATCAATAATTTTCCCCAAACATTCAATTTGTACCCGCCCACTATCACTGGCCAGATTAAAACTATCCAACGAAATATCTGAGAATCCACCAGGCCTGTCGGAAACTACAACATACTCGTTAGCACCTAGTTGTTTGTCTGTAAATAGAGTTTCAGACTTTGGCGACCCAGCGCCTTGAATTGTAATATAAAGCCTATTTAGGATAAGATTTTTTCTACTAATGTTTTGTAATTCTAGCCATTCAGCGCCGACTGTTTTACTACTAAGTATTTCAGTGATGATTAGCTCGCCCGGCTGAATATTGCAGGCCTCCGACACATCAGGATAGTCAAAATCACAGGCAGTGAGAATCCAGACCATTTGAATAATTGAAAAAAATATAGTTATTCGATTTTTCATTTCTGTTCTTCTACTATTTTTATTTTGCAAAGATTTTAACTAAGTTATGAAATTATAAAAGCAGAAATGTTTTTGTTTCGTCTTTGTGATGACATTCGCCACAATAGCATAATTTGAATCCGGTAAAATGTATTCCATTCATCCCTATTCATTTTTTTTCAAATGGTTTCACCAATACAATTTCAAAAAAAGTGAACAGTTTAGAGCAAATCAATAACTCCAATAACTAGTCCAATTCTTTACATAAGCTATGAAAGTCTATTTAAGGACGTTGCATTAAATGATCAAATTTCAATAGTTGCTGGTTTCTTCACAATTCCATTATTACTTTTTTTTAGATGAATCGCTGTATTACAGTAATTAATAGGAAAACTTAGATTTAGTTTTCAAGTACTAAAGCCGATATAAATGCAGATAAACTCGATGAAAATCAGGCATTAGATGTAAGGTTGTAGTTTGCTATGCATCAATTTGAGAAAAATTTTGAGTCTGCTTTTTCTCAAGCATATGTCTGGCGACCGGAGTTGATGGACGCAAGCTTAGCGAAAACGTGGAAACGGATAAAGGAACTCATCGAACATGACAAGATTTGGCGAATTACAGACACTATTCATGCACAAATCAGAGATTATGTTTGCGCGACGCACCCGCAAAACAGTTCCGATTATGACCGCACCCCTATTCAACATTTACTTGCACAACTTGACTGGATGCAAACCGTTGACGAATTTGGCACCTGGGTTTACTACCCATGGTCGGGTAACTTGGTTCATACCTTACCCGCAGAAGAATTTAATCGATTACGTTTAGATCGTAATCGGCCCAAGTTAACACAAGAGGAACAGGATAAGCTAAAACAGTTAACCATTGGTATTGTCGGACTCTCGGTCGGTAATGCAGTAACACTAACGCTATTAATGGAAGGCATTGGTGGACACTTAAAACTTGCAGACCCAGATTCCTTGGATCTTTCCAATATGAATCGACTACGAGCTCAAGTGCACGATATTGGAGTACCAAAAACAGTTTTAGCCGCAAGACAAATTTTTGAAATTAACCCCTATGCTGAACTCAGTTTATTTCACGAAGGGATTAATGAAGACAATATTGAAGAGTTTTTTAGTGATGAAAAACTCGATGTCATTATCGATGAGTGTGATGACATTTATTTGAAAATATTGTTACGAGAAAAAGCACGGTCATTAGGCATTCCAGTATTAATGGAAACCAGCGACCGGGGTATGTTGGATATAGAACGGTTTGACTTGGAACCGCAACGGGAATTGTTTCATGGGCTTGTCCCTGGACTTAGCTCAAAAACAATTCCAAAGAACCTGACTGTTAATGAAAAAGTTAATTATGTTTTGACTTTACTTGGCAGCGAAACCATGTCAACCCGGGCCGCGGCCTCGATGATGGAATTATCGAATACCATATCGAGTTGGCCACAGCTAGCATCAGATGTAACGCTTGGAGGCGCATCCGTTTGCACAGCTGTTAGGAAGTTGGGCTTAAATGAACCACTACCTTCGGGTAGACGATATGTTGATTTGGAACAGATTATTTTAGGCGATTATAGAGTAAATGACATAGATATGATTCCGGAAAAAGCATTTTCAAATATAAAGAACGATAACGCTGATCGCCAAGATTTGGAGTCGTTGCCGGCTATTATTCGTCATTTGGTTGAACAAGCCATCAAAGCGCCAACCGCCGGCAATATGCAGCAATGGCGGTTCCACTATTTTGAGCAACATCTCTGGGTTCGACTTGATATGGAGCGAGCAGAAAGTACTTTGGATTTTCAACAGCGAGCAGCTTTCCTAGGTATTGGCGCCGCTATAGAAAATATAATTCTTGCCGCTTCAGAAAAGTCTTGCAGCCTGGAAATCAATTGGTTTCCAATAAAGCAAGACCCAACCATTGTTGCAAAAATAAAAATTGATGAAAACAAAAAAACGCAAGGGATTGATACCTTAGTGCACCACATTGATGAGCGCAAAACTAATCGTCAACCGGTAAAACCCGAAGCTATTAGTGAAGGACAAATCAAAACCTTGAAGAAAATTGCAAAGGATCTTGACTGTGAGTTACAGGTTGCCACTGAACAGGAGCAACGAGAACAACTGGCCCACTTAATTGGCATTGGTGATCAAATTCGATTTCTTTGCCCAGACTTACACCGCGAGATGATGAGCGAACTACGTTGGAATGAACGTCATGCAGATACAACCAAGGACGGTGTCGATGTAGCAACGCTAGAAATGCCTGCCAGCCAGATAATGGTCTTGAAGATTTTGGCACGCCCGTCCGTTGCAGGATTTCTTCGAACCATTAAAGCGGGTAAAGCCATCGCAACTATGACTGAAGTCGCTGTAAAAACCTACCCAGCGATCTGCATGTTAAATACTGAAGGTAATCATGCACTCGATTTTGTAAGAGCAGGTCGTGCAATGCAACGTATCTGGTTACAAGCAACAGCATTCAAAATTGCTTTGCAGCCACGAGCGGTTTTAACTTATATGTTTGATATGGCTAATGATGCAGAGAGTCATAGTTTTAGCGCTAAAGAACAACGCACAATGATAGACATTGAAACGCAATTTAACCAGATATTTGCATCAAATGATAAACAGACCCGAATGTTTCTTTTCGGAATTGGATATGAAGATAAACCAGCATCTGCATTAGCCAAACGTCGACCATTGGAATTGGTTCTTGAAACCAGCAACCCAGTCAAACCATAAGGTAGTTTAACGTGGTACAACCTAGGCGAAAATTTCATTCACAAGAGTCCCCTTTTATCCTCAAAGACGTCACTAATGATCCATTTTTGCTTTATCAAGCGAATCTAATGGTGGCTGAAACCTATCGTGGATTCACTGACAATACGCTAGACCTCGAGGATGTATATATTGAGCTGTGTATTAATGATAATCATCAGCAAGGATATGCCAGAACCATTGCACTACTTGGCACCAATCCACTGACCGGGCTTCAACAAATGCTTGGCTGTATACGCATCATGATGGGTGACGATAGCAGACCCGCGTCTGAGCACCTGGAAGTCAAACGCATTCTTGATGTTGAAGGCGGCTGGGATAATTTCATATTTGAAGGCTTTAATGAGAAAAAAGCTATCGAATTTGGACGTTTGAGTATCGCCTATGAATTCACAATTGGCGCTTTAAAGGAACAAGGTCTACATTTACGTGTGATTCGCAACTTAGTTGCTGGTGCATTCCAACTGGCGAAAGAACAGTTTCATAAGGATCAAGCCTGGGCCATTATGCGCGACCATGTAGCAAGAGCAGTTGAGCAAAGTGGCATTAAACTCATCCGCGTTCCAGATATCATGTTCAAAATGGAACAAAATGAAGAATTTTTTCGGCGCTATCAACGTTATTGGGTATTGAAGAAAATTGGCTTTTACAAAGTCGTACCTGAAGTAAATCCCGATGTCATAATTGAGAATTAATTCGAACTAGTCTTGAATTATCTTCGACAAAATCTATCCGTGTAATTAAGCACCCATGCCACGTTGAATTTTCTTGAACATTTGTGCCATTTGTTCGACTTTTTCTGCGAGTTCTGAAATATCTTTCTTTTTCCCAAGTTGCTCCGCCGCTTTTGCTAGCTCACCCAATTGTGGATAACCAAAAGTAGCTGATGAACCTTTGATCTTATGAAGCTCGGATAATACTGCATCCAAATCCTCTTTTTTAAATGCTGAAACTGTATCATTGATGACACTTTCGAAATCCACAACAAATTTTTTCGCTAATTTTTCATTGATTTTGCTGGCTTTCTTGAATGTAGGAAATATGGCATCGTCGTCTAATTGATCCTCGTCAGCATCAGGCAATAGGTAGTGTTTCAGGCGAGTGAAAAATAAGTCGGTTTCTATGGGCTTGGTAATAAATTCTGTTGTTCCCGCTTGCTTACATTTTTCTTCATCTTCTTTAAAAGCATTAGCAGTTAACGCAATAATAGGGCCCTTATATCCATTCGCCCTGATTGTTTTCGTTGCCTCTATACCATCCATCACTGGCATTTGCATGTCCATGAAAATTAAATCATATTTTGTTTTCTCAGTTTTTTCTACGGCAATTTTTCCGTTATCAGCAAATTCATATTCTACACCGGCCCTTTGCAATAAGGTTGCAATTAACTCTTGAATTACGTCCGTGTCCTCAGCGATTAAGATTTTCCCCTTCAATGTAGAGAGCTGAGTTTGTGCGACCGGTTTCACTTTCGGCCTTGACTCGTCATTTTCTATCATGACTTCAGGTCTTATGGTACCAGTACGAATACTTAGAGTGAACGTACTACCAATGCCGACGGTACTCATCGCTGTTAAGTCACCACCCAAAGCATGCGCTAGACGACGAGATAAATTTAAGCCCAAGCCGGTACCCCCATACTTGCGTGTAGTCGATGAATCGGCTTGTGAAAATGCTTCGAATATTGTTTCCAACTTATCTTCCGGCAAGCCAATTCCGGTATCATTCACATGAAAGAAAATTAATTCTTTTTCTGCGTCACAGCGTACGCTGATGAGTATCCTACCGGAGTGGGTGAATTTTGCGGCATTACTGCATAAATTAATCAGAATCTGTTTCAGTCGAACGGGGTCGGATTGAATAACTGAAGGCACGGGATATTGGTACTGAATTTCAAAGGAAACACCTTTATCCCGAATATGTTCACCAGTAATAAAATTTAAATCTTCCATCATTTCGAATATAGGCGTGTCTATATTTTCAAAATCCAGCTTATTGGATTCAATTTTGGACAAATCGAGTATATCGTTAATAATTTCTAATAGATGGCGACTGCTGCGTAAAATTGTTTTTGCTAAACGGGCACGTTCTTGCTGACTATTGGTATCTTTCATAATGGCTTCTGAAAAACCAATAATTGATGTCAGAGGTGTTCGTATTTCATGGCTCATGTTTGCCAGAAAACTCGACTTGGCAATATTGGCTGCTTCTGCATGGGTCGTTGCTTCCACTAATTGCGCCTCAATTTCTTTACGCGTTTCAACTTCTTTTTTCAAATTGAAAACAATTCCATCATTTTCATGCCTGAGCTGCATAGTCTTAAGAAATGAGCGATAGTACACCAGGCCACTAAAGACAATACTATTAAAGAACACCGCGATAAAAACCATCAAACCCCATTTTTCTGCCGCTTCACCTGCAACAAAAACTACAATACCTGAGGGTAAAATGAGAAAAATTTTGTGTAATACAAACAGCGGGAATACCGTTCCCATTATAGGCACACTACCCGCTGCTAAACCCATCACCACGACTAAGGACACAACATAGGCCCATTCATGATTCGCATAATAGGCAATAATGCTAAAAGCTCCCCAGGTTAGCCCATGAACAATACTTGGAAAATATAATGCGTAACGCCAATGTTGGAATATTTGTTGAGGTGTGGGCTGAAGTTTTCGATACATTATATAGGTGGAAAATAGAAAGACATTAAGCAACTGTGCAACCGCAAACCAGGTACCCAACACAACTGAACTTACTGTGCCAAATAGTAAAAAGAACAGCACAACAGCTGAGGTAGCATCACCGATAATTGCAGGTAAGGATTGCTTAAAAAACTGTTCGATGCGTTCGCCTAAACCAATTTCTTTGGATAGCGCCTCGAAACTAGTGGGTTCTACAACTTCTTCAGTCATATGAGTGATTTCTTGCTTCTTCTGTTGCATTAGCATTGTATCGGCTGGCATTAGATTAAAATAAATAAAAAATCAACGCTACTTACTTGATAATAAAATAAACTTGATGAGTTTAGGATTTTTTATTTTGTCAAAACCCGTTCTGTTAATTCAATCAAGTCATCAACCTCAATCGGTTTGGGCAAACGCCCATCCAGTTGTAAGCGATCATCGGCCATGTCTAAATATACATCTGACGAAATGGCGCCTCCTGCTGAAATTGCAATGATTTTAAGTTGCTTAAGTTGTTTTTTGGCAGCCGACACTAACTCAAAACCATCCATATCCGGCATTAGTAAGTCGGTGATAAGCAGGTCATAATGGTTCGATTTAATTTTTTCCATGGCCTCACGACCACCAGATGCCATATCGACGCCGTGACCAGCTTCAGTCAACGCCAAACTTATAAACTCACATACCACTGGCACATCATCAACGACTAGAATCTTTGCCATAAATACACATACTCTTTTTGTTTGTAACAGCAATATCTGAATCGATAAATGACATCACAAATACTGCCTTTATCAATCAGACATGAATAGCTAAAGATCGACCTAAAATAATTCTAACTTTAGCTTAAAAAATAAATTAACTATTGGGGGAAACGCTGATTCGAATAAGTGAATTAGACCGCAATTACCACTCGAATTGCGTCAAGTCGTAACGTGGCATCACTAATGGTTTGTTTTAGGTCTGCGAGTTGAGATTGAAAAAACTCAATTTCATCTTCACGAATATTTGGGTTATACGCTTTCAAGGCTTGTAGACGATCAATTTCATGACTAAGGTTGTTGAAGGATTTGGTTTGTGCCTGCTGCAGAATTTCAGGTGATTGGGTTTGTGCATGTTGTTCGGCTTGTTGTACTAAATTGCGCAATTCGGTTTGTTTGGTGCGAACAATTTTATTGGCGATTTGCGCTTCGATGATAGATAAATTTTCTGAAATTTTCTTTGCTGATAGAACATCTGCATGATTGCGTCCGTGCTCATCTAAAACAATACGCAGTGAAGTGGGTGGTAGATAACGCGACGATTGAATTTTTTGACTGGAGGCTGATTCTAGAACGAACAAGGCTTCCAATAGCAGCGTGCCCGCTTTAACTTGTTTATAGTCAAGCGTAACAACAGAGGTATTGCCTATCTCGCTACTACTAATCATTTCAAATGCCGCCGTAACCATTGGATGTTCCCACGTTACAAATTGCATATCCTCATTGGCCAAGGCCGTTTCCCGATCATAGGTAATCGTCATTCCGTCCTCAGCAAGACTGAGAAAACTTTCCGACTGCGCGTGATGACCAGGACGAATAATTAAACTTTTCGCACTATCAATTTCTGATTCCACACCATAGCAATCAAACAACTGCTCAAG
>JAOUJM010000176.1 GCA_029883265.1 Gammaproteobacteria bacterium | reverse complement strand
CGCAAGAGCAATTTAACCAGCGGACGTAATAAACGTTTGACTGCAATATTGAGTGCTTGCTCTTTTTTGTTACTCGCCATTTAGCGCGCCTTTCAAACGCATAAGAGGGGAAAACCCCTCTTATGCCTTACGGTCAATCAGTAACAATAATCGTAATCGTATTGATTACTTTGATTAAATGTTATTGCTTTCATTCGATCCCATCTCAACATTAGTGTCAACAGCATTGTTGTGTTCGACATCTTCAGAATCAATTTCAATTGACTCAGCTAAAAACTGATTCGTAGTCAAATCGAACATACCTTTGATTTCTAGCTTGTCACCGCTTGCAACCGTTCCAGCATAACCCGCTGGTAAAGTAACCGCGATACCGGCAATGCTTAGGATGTTGTTATTTACGCTCGCAACACCTTCAATTTTTTCAACAGGTGTTGTGTTTGCACTTAGGATTTTAAGCTCAACTTCCTCTGCAATCAAAACCCCAGTGGTTGCATCAAATTGCGCTTCAATTTTCACATAGCCACCTGCAAGCAAATCCAGTGAGGAAATAACCATGTCCTGCCCCATGCTGTCTTCTGAACTCAACTGCGTGAACTCATTTAGCATTACAGTAATTCCAAAGACACTAACACTATCTGTCGCTGCATTGGCAGTTAAATAAGCTTTGAATTCAAACTCATTCACATTATCGTCTAACTCATCATCGTGATCAGCAAATTCAATCTCATGAACAACAAGAACACCATTAGCATCTAATTGGCCTTCTACTTTAACCATGACGTTTAGTAAAAGATCGCTACTTATCCCATGCTCGAATTTTGTAGTCAATGGATCAAAGCTAACAAGCGTATCACCTAACATAAATTGATTATTAGCCAGGCCATCTACATTTGTGACGATGCCTTTTAATGACTGTTCATTGATATCATGATCACTGTCATTAACATCTTGGCTATCATCAGAAGTGTTTAGCTGACCTTCGATTTCAACCTGTGAAGCGATAATACTGATACCATTCGACACATCCACAGCGCTGGTGCTATGAACTTCAACCATTGCACCCTCGCTTAAAACACCATCTTTCACCACAGTATTGGCGTCAACGACAACTAACAAGTTACCCAGCATGAAACTGCTGGCATCAGTCGCTAGATTACTAACGGTTCCCTTGACTTCAACGGTTTGCAACACGGCGTTCGCCGCATCCACTACAGCTCTAGTTTCCGCTTTTAATTCAACGCGGGTTGCTACTATGCGATTATTCGCATCGACGAAGCCACTTACTTCAACCACGTTTAATGAGGCCAAATCAGCAATCGTGCTAATTCCAGCCACTTTTGATTCAAATACTGTATCGATGTTTACTAAGACTGTGTGGCCTAAAATTGCAAGCTCACCATTTCCATTGGTATCGATTGTGATTGAAGTGATTTCACCTTCGATTTCGTCTTCAAATACAACGCTATTTGCACTCGCTTGACCATTGGCATCCACGGTTACAGAAGCATCCACTACCATGCCTGGCGCTAAATCATCGCTACTTGCTACCTGGCCTTCAACCGTAATAGTCGCATTGCTAATATCAACCTCGGTTCCATTAACAGTGGCCTGACGATCACTTACAGACTCAATCACACCAGTCACATGGACTTTTTTACTTGTGCTCTGAGTCTCATCTTCTGCTTTACTACAAGCAATTAAAGTAATGGCGATTGCCACCACAACTAAGTTTCGGAAAAACATTTTCACTCTCCTAATCATTAATCTCAATTTTCCGAGACCCCGTTTTGCAACGCCCCTCGATCTGGCCTCATTCTATTTGGGAATATTTTCCCAACTGAGTTAATTATGATTCAAAACAGACCAATATTCAAGTCTATAGACTTAAAAACAGAATAAAAATAATGTTTAATCTGAAACCGTGGGTATACATCATTGATTTAACGGATATTTTTATAGGGTGGAGTGTATTCTGCTGTACTTAAAACCGGCTTAGGAGACTTGGTATTTTTTTAACTGATAGGTACCCTAGTCCGCAAACAATTCATGGTTGTTTCAATGGCTTAGACTGGGTATTATTGATCATCCTTAGAAACTTAGCAAAATACTTGGATAATTTCTCGGGGTATTATTAGAATTTTATGTGTATACATAAGTGAGTTAAATCAACCTACTCTAATGGGAGGCAAAAATGAGCAAGTCTGATGAACATATCATGCATCATGATTTTATTTATTTAGCATACCTAGCTGTTATGGTAACAGTCTTAGGTCTAATTGGTGTAAATTTAGGCTAATTGTCTAAATTCAGCAATGGGTTGGTTGAGTCACTCGAAAAGATAACCCATTGGGATCAGGCACAATGATAAGGAGCTGACTCACGCCTTATCCCCCAAGAGCCTGATCCCAACCTCAACAAGTCTAGCACAAGAAAACATTAGTCCCTAGGAATATACCCCATAAACCACCTTAATAATTAATTGCCCACAATTTTTGATTATTTCCTATGCAGGCTTGTATCGCTACAATCATTCAAATGAAACAAAATGAAATTCAGATCCCAGCCAATGCCATCAGCTACCAACTGCATATAAAATTGTTACGGCAACAATCCATAAGTATTGGCTGTCTTGGGGTGCTCAACTTTCCAGCAGGTCGTTATATTTATACAGGTAGCGCGAAAAAAAATATGCTCGCGAGGGTCAAACGACATTTATCAACGAAAAAAAAACTGCGTTGGCATATCGACTATTTTCTGATCAATCCCCATTGCAAAATTGAACATGTTAGTTTTTCCAGCAAAGATGAATGCACTTTAAATCAGGACAACAAAGGCATCGTATTGTTCAAGGGTATGGGTGCGAGTGATTGTCATCGAGCATGCGGTAGTCATTTAAAATATCAAGCACCTTAGCGCTACTCCAATAGCTTGCGAATAATGGCCTTATGGTCGTTCGCCTGATGATCGACAACGGCATCCAGTGTTTGCCAACTCATATCAGCTTGCAGCACATAACTACCCTTAAACTCATGTGGCGCTCCTTGCTGCCCCCATTCATTCGGCGCAAGCATCGAAAAATACAAACCTTTATCCGGATGAACATACAGATGATAGGTTTTGCCAGGAATACGTTTAAAATGGCAAAGTGCCTGATGTAAAAGTTGATCATGTTGACTGGCGTTTAAAACCGAACGTGCTTCTTCCTGTAAATGACGAATTTGATCAGCGATTAATTGTAACTTTGCATTAGTGCGGGTGTTGACCATAATTTCCGCTGATTCAATTTCTTTGGCCAGCTCAACCAAAGAAATACTAGGCGCCATACGACTCACTGGATAGGGAGCGCTATGATCGGGCCCCTGGTGAGGCATGCCGGGTTCACGCTGATTTGGCTTGCTCGGAAGATCTTTTTTACTCATGAAGCGCTTACTCAACTCTACTGATAAAACGAAAATTATATCATAGCCAGCATAAATTCAGTTTGCATCACCACAGTGCAAAAACCTGGCACATCTAGACAAATACCCTAGAATAACGCAGAATGCAGCAAGTAGTTCTTCTATGTTATTGATTATTTTGCATATGTTTCGGCATATGCTTTGCTCCGAGTTAAACCATGAATGACAAAGAAACCAGCCTGGATGGGGCTTACCAATTACTGAATGATGCCATTTTGCATTATCAAGGACATCCCGTAGGAACGATTGCCAGTGCTGATTTTAAAGTCGCGGCCGAAAACTATGGCGACTGTTTTATACGCGACTTTGTGCCCTCGGCTTTAGTTTTTTTACTCGATGGTCAAACAGACATCGTTAGAAATTTTCTTGAACTCACCCTCAATTTACGCGACCAACAAGAACAACTGGAAGGTCATCAAAGCCTTCCCAAAGTGATGCCAGCCAGTTTTAAAGTTTTTTTTGATCAGTATGGCAAGGAGCAGATCCGACCGGATTTTGGTGACAAAGCCATTGGTCGGGTTGCACCTGTAGACGCCATGATGTGGTGGGTGATTTTGCTTTATGCCTATGTAAAAGCAACCGGTGATATAGCGCTTGCTCATCAGCCAAAATACAAAAAAGGCATTCAGCAAATCCTCACTATTTTCTTGCGAGATCGATTCGAAGTGTTCCCCACTTTGTTAGTGCCTGATGGCTGTTTTATGATAGACCGTCGCATGGGGGTTTATGGGCATCCCTTGGAAATTCAATCGTTGTTTTATGGTTGTTTAAAAGCCTCATTGTTTTTACTCAACAACGCTGAAATTGAAAACCAGGATATTCTTCAGCAATCGCAAAAGCGACTAGAACAGTTAACCGATTATGTACGCAGGTATTATTGGTTGGACTTAGCACGTTTGAATGAAATTCATCGATATGAGACTGAACGATTTGGCGATGATAATCATAATGAATTAAATATATATCCAGAAAGCATTCCACCGTGGCTCAGCGACTGGCTGCCCGATGAAGCGGGTTATTTGGTAGGAAACATTGGTCCTGGTCGCATGGATTTTCGATTTTTTGCTTTCGGTAATTTACTTGCTATTGTATTTGGCTTGGCCGAACCCGAACAAGCAGCACAAATTATGAAAGTGTATGATCAACGCTGGCCAGATTTAATTGGTCGAATGCCGGTTAAAATTTCGTATCCAGCTATTCATGGCAAAGAATGGCATTTACTCACGGGTGGCGATCCCAAAAATCGACCATGGTCCTATCATAATGCGGGCAATTGGCCAACATTGTTATGGGCATTTAATGCTGCTGCAAAATTAAGTGGGCGCGAAGATCTAGCGGAAAAAGCCACTAATATTGCTTCGCATCGCTTGCACCAGGATAATTGGCCCGAATACTACGATGGCAAAGAAGGGCGTTTAATCGGTCGGCGTTCCAATTTTCGTCAAGTCTGGTCGGCTACCGGCTATATTCTTGCGAGAAAACTTTTGCAAAACGATCAACTGCTTAATCTTCTTAAATTTTAATTGTGAATTAAATCGTATATGATGCCTGCCATGCATCAATTAATATCTGTTATTTTGCCGGTACATAATGCGGGCCATTATTTTCAACAAGCGCTCACAAGCGTACTTAAACAATCCTATGAAAATTTTGAATTGATTATTGTTGACGATCATAGTGATGACCATGCACTGGATTGGTTACCCAACGATCCACGAATTCGATTAATTCAAAGCAAAACACAAGGCTTAGTTGGCGCTTTAAATTCAGGACTTGAAATTGCACAAGGGGATTTTTTTGCACGTATGGATGCTGATGATATCAATCATCCCCAACGTTTTGAACAACAATTGAGGTTTTTACAAACACACAAAGATATTGATATTTGTAGTTGCAAAATAAAAATATTCTCTGAATATCAGACTCTCGGGCAAGGTTACAGACTTTATCAGCAGTGGTTAAATCAACAACTAAACCACGAGCAAATCGAACGGGCCATGTTTATTGAAAGCCCCATCGTGCATCCCAGCATCATGATGCCCATGGAACGTGCAAAACAGATTGCGCCCTACCAACAAAATGCATGGCCTGAAGACTATGATTTTTGGTTACGCGCTCTTGACAAGGCCTACCGCTTTGCGAAAGTCGAGCAAACACTGTTCTACTGGCGTGATCATTTACAAAGACTGACCCGGACAGATAAACGTTATGATAAAAAATCATTCTTTAAAATAAAGGCGAAACATTTAGCCAAACGTCTTTCTTACCATAACAATATTTTCATCTGGGGAACAGGTCCAACCGGCCTATTACTTCATGACGAACTTTGCAAAAATCAAATCAATATCCAAGGATTCATTGATGTACATCCGCGCCGAATCGGCCAACATAAACGTGACAAACCTGTATTAGATATTGAATCCGGAGTTAAGACTGCCGATTTCATTTTAGTCGCTGTGGCACATCGCGGCATTCGAGAAAAAATAAATGAATATTTACTATCAAATAAGAAACAAGCAATGTTAGATTTTGTTCATTGCGCTTAATGTACAGTATTTCTATATTGTAGAATATGAATTAAAGCTTGAGCCCATTCAGAGTCATCTTGCTCGGTGGTTTCTAATAAAGATCGAATCTTTGCATCAGCAGTAAGGACCTGATGCAGCACTGCGATATCGAAGCTTAAATCATGTTTGGCTGCATAATTTTTCACATTTTGCAATAATCGATGATCATGAATGAGGTTCTTCTTTTCAGTATCATCGTCATATCCCGTACGATTAATTCGTTCTAAGACAAAATCTCTTCGCTGCGGCAGTGTTTGCTGACGGAGTTCCTCAGGCAATATTGCTTCACCAATAAATATAATTTGCGACCCAAGCTCCCACGGAAACTCTAAATATTTTCCTTGAGCATTGTCTTGAGATGGTAAACCTCCTGCGAATTTTACTGGCACAATGGGCATGTTCAACTCCATCGCAAGGTCAATCAATACACTACTCATTTGGTTAATGGGCTTATCGAAATATTGATTACGCCGACCCTCCACATGAACCAACAAACTACAAGCCGATTTTTCTTGATCAGCTTTATATTGATTCAACACCCGCAATAAATCCACAGGATCTGCTCGATTAAAAAAATAATTATGTTGCATAGGCAATAAGAACGGATGCTGATTGAGTAGTTGAAATAGTCCACCGGTAAGCGATTGATTGATTTCAGCTCTGGCAATCGCCTTGACGGAGATAGCCTGCGCAGCCTGCAAAGCAATGAATAACATCGATTCCAGCATAATCTGATGATTCGCCAAATATAACACCGGTTGGTTTTGGCAAATGCGTTGCGTGTCCGCATTTTGGTACACCAAGTTTCTCACAAACTGAGAAACTAATTTATATTGAATAGCTTCAACCAGTGGAGGAATATTTGGTTGAAAACTTTGCCAATGAGTTAGCATTTTCTCTCGATGCCATGTTGCTTTTGTTTCGAAATTCACGCTTATGTCGAGATGACTTTCAAGAGTTTCAAAATGATAAATTGTCAGCGGCCATTGTTGTGAAACAACAAAATTGTCTTCGACTTTAACAAAACGCGGATGAATCAAAAACTGTTTGGCAAAGGCTTCTTTTACAGCAATTTCGTGCAACCATTGCTGTGTGCAAGTCTGATACATTCGTTGCAAACCACCAGGAATCCACTGAGCAGCCAAGGCTTTTTCTTTTTTCAGTATATGGGGTTGATGTGATTGTTCAGAAAGCAATAACGCTTGTTCAAATCGTCTCGCCAAAACATGGTTTTGCACCCGTTCGCGAGGTAAACGAAAAAAGAATGCATGGTGAAATATTCTGGCAACTAATACAAACTGTAGCCATAAACGATTATTAACAAATAGATGAATCGTTGCTTTGGGACTGCCCCCAGGTTGTTGCCATTCGTAAGGACGAATTTCACAACGCACCACGCCGTCATGTGGACAATCCGCATAAATTCTCAAATCCTCTAATCGGTATGGCAATCCCAAACGATCATGGCCAAAATTGGGAAACCATTCCGCTAACAATTCATAAGGGACACTGTGAATGGCGGCATCTAAAACTTTTGGATTCAATATACCAATATCAATTTGCTGGAATTCGGCCGCAATTTCACTGCAAGCCCCATTCTCCGCCTTCCATAGCGCTGTAATACATTGCAGCGCTGGCCCATGAAATAGCCTACGCTGGTTATAGTCCGCATTAAGAGCAGTAGGATTTTTAAGAGATTCTAGTTTCAAATTAATTGACGTGTAATTCTCCGCAAATTCAAATTCCCCTGAAACCAATAATTGCCTATGCTTCACCTTCAGACCATCAATGGGTTTGTAAAGCTCCACTGACACGCAATTTTCGCTCGTTCGATTACAAACAGGAATGAGATGTAATTCAGGCGATACTTGCACCCATTGTTTGACTTCGAGGAAACGAATGCCCACCAATGTTGATTGAGGAAATGTTTGGCATGCCTGCTGCGCCATTAAATCAGCTAGCACCGTAATTGGCACCACAGAATCAATATAGTTTGGACAGTGATCAAGTAACCATGGTTGTTTTTCTAGATCAAAAGAAAACTTCGGTGAATCCTTTTCTACAGCGCCAATTTCATATTGAATAGTCAACCCGGAACAACTATATACAGGTAAATCGTCGACTATCAAATAAGCTTCTGCTGTAATTACAATTCGTTGTCCATCGTGTATTTCTTCGCAGATCTCTACTATTGTTTCTACTTTTTTATTATTGGGAACGACCTGCCCGCGATAACGCCACTCTAGATCAGCACTAAAGTTAAAAAACTCAATATTTTTTATTTGTTGCAATTGTTTTTTGTGTCTCAGAAGCACAAAACATCGCAGTGTTTGTTGCATTGCTTCAAACCCAAGCGAACCCGGTTGCACCGGATCGGAAAAAAAATGTGCCTTAAAATACCAGCTTGCGGGATCAATGTTTTGTTGTGCCCTAATGACCCCCAGCTTATTTTTCCCGGCGTTGGGCCAATAGCCAGTGATTGCTTGAATCAGGCTGAGCCGATTTCTCGGCATTAATTTTTTGAATGCTTGTTGACAGGTATCAAGTGATAAATAGTAGTCAGAATCTTTGATAATTAATTGAGACAACGTATCATTTAGTTTTACACCAGACTGAGTTGCAAATGCAGCTTGCGTAAAAAAACCAAAACGAGTTTCAAGTGTGATTAAGGCTTGTTGGTTGAGTGTTGCAGTCACGACAAAATTGACAATCACTAATTCGCCAAGTTGCGAATAACCGGTAAAGTCGACTGTACTGTGAATTTTACCGGGCTTGGCTTTGATGGGTGGTAATGGTCCGCTTAACGCACCATCAAGATTACGAAAGAATAAATCCTTTTCGCTGGGAAGTGCAAAACCCATGTGTGAACTCAACCAGCCACAGGGTTGCAGGCATACCTCCAGTAGAACTGCAAATGGCATTGCATGTAGTGGCTCATCTTTAAAATACCACTCATCGCCACTAAATTCATAGATGGCATTTAGCCTTGCATTATTCGCAATTTCACCTGATGCATGACTGACCGAATGTATTTGGGTTATGAATTGGTAAGGTGGCCCTGGCAAACGCGGACAGCGCAGGCCGTTATCATATTTTTTATATTTATCACCCAGTGCCAAAGACGGCTGACCAATAGCGCTATGTAGCAATCCGTCAAAGTCACCACGCACGCTATTGACTTCATCAACATAGGTTGGCGTAACGTTTTTGTAATCCAATATACGATAATCGGACAAAAATCCTGGCGACATACGCACGCTAATTGATGGACAATAAAATATTCGCAACCCATCACAACTTACTAGCACCGATGCTTCTACAAAGGGAATTTGATTGTTACTATGCTGACGCACAAAAATTTCGTATTGAATACTCTTGCTATCAGGCGTCACCTGACCACGGCAAACAAATTTCGCTTTGGAATTAATGAGTGGCTCAAAATGCCAGGCATCGCGCTCAAGGGAATCACCACTAGCTAACATAAAAAAATTAATTAGCTGAATCGACACATCCGCCATTAAGGTACCGGGCATGCAAGGGTCATTTAAAAAATGACCCTGAAAATACCAATCATCTGCTTGGACTTGATAAATTGCTTTGGCATAACCCTTCCCCCACGGTCCGCCTTTAAATATCAAGCATT
>JAOUJM010000175.1 GCA_029883265.1 Gammaproteobacteria bacterium | reverse complement strand
TAGATTGATCGGATATTGAAAGACATAACTCGTTAACAAGAAACTGGAGTCCAATTTTGGGCTCCAGTTTTAATTCTGATTCAGAACACAGTTTTTTCTAAAATACTATTAATTAAATTTGTGGTTTCAAATATTGTACGAGTCAATGGCAGACTCTATCCAAGCGATTATTTATTTGCGCATGAGTGAAATTAGTATTCTGACACCTACAGTTATTCGATCCGCAATAATTGTAAAATATCAAACAAACGTTTATCACCTGCTTGAATTTCACATTGTGTTGTGTAACGTTTACGATACATGTCGGATGGTAGAGAAGAATGCAAATTCAACTGCAATGGACAGGATTCATGGTTTATAGCCAAATTAAGTGTTAAGACCGTCGATTGAGGTGGTTTGGTAAAATATGCAATATGGTCAATGAAACCAGTATCGGAGCGCTGGAAATTCGAGCCGCTTTTTATTTCGCAAGTTATTCCATCAGTTGAACATTTGTAATCGTCCTCTTTAATAAGTTTATTATCTTGATATTGTAGATAGTTGGATTTCAGCCAGTTTGACTCTGTTTGTTTGCAAATGTAAGTGTTTGCTAGAGTTCTCAAACCGTTGTCATAAAAGAATTCGTTTTTTATTTAGTGAATTTAGACAAGCAAGATTCACATTGCATTTAGCCATGATTAAGTTTTAAATTTTAAGCCGAGTCCAACTGGCATAAGCTTCTTTCTATAAAGGGAAAATTCGTACTAAAACGAAGTTTTTCCTAATCTAAGTTGATGGTGCGAATATTAACAAAACTATGCTCTGGCACTTTGTTTTTGGCGACGCACTAAAATGTGAGCGGTAAAACCTTTACACTGATTAAACGCATTTTTTGCCGGAAGATATGAGTGTCTTGGTGCCACCGCTGGTAGGAAGCTGTTTTTGTTTGTAACTGGTGAAGCGGCCCTCGTAAGACCAACGATTGAGCCAATAAAACCACCAGCCTGTATATTTGCGAATAAAGCTAAACCACAAAATGTACCGGAACAGGTGTTTGCATGAGCAATGCCTAAAAGTAAGCCGACACCAGCTCCAATCGATGCACCTTTAAATATTTCGGCTACTTTAAACTCGGTATATTCATACGGCTCAAAACTATCCGCCTCGTTTTCCTCGCCAAACACATCATTGTCAAGCGCGCTTTTATTCGATATAAGCTGAAAACTCGGAATTGTGATGGATTGTGGAGTTAATGTATTAGCTAAATACTATTGCTCTGCGGCAATTGAGCAAAAAGAAGAAAAATACAAAGCTATAAAAATAATTATTGTTTTCATAATGGTCTCCACGATTTTGTCTGTCTATGGCTTCACTTTATGCTTAATAAAACCATCAGGTAAAGTGTGATTATTGAATTGCAGAATAGTTGAACGCTGGGCATAGAATGTATACACAAAGTTGAAGTTTCTTGGGCTAGGAAGAATGAACTCACATTTCGGCTCGCAGAAAGCGGCCTTATATCCTAGTATTTTGCTCGGATTAAGCTTCACTTTATTACGAATTAATAATGTAGCTGTGAAAAAATTCACATAGAAAAAAAAGCACAAAATAAATTTAATTTATCTATCCGCAAGATATTACTGCTTTTGTTTTGCTTCGATTTCCCTTAGTGTTAAGCCTGTCCAGGGCTACGTGTTTTTTGATCTTTGAAACCTTAATCCGAAGTTAAGGTTAAATCGAGTTAATACGCTTAAGCCTTTGAAAAAATAAAATGACAATGACAGAACTACACATGGCAGAGAGTCAAAAAGGGAGTGATATGTCTAAATTGGTCGATCCACATGGCAGCGATTCGCTAAAGCCATTATTACTGCAAGGCGCAGAACTCGATGCCGAGTTAGCCCGCGCTAAAGATTTACCCCAAGTCAATGTTTCATCCCGCGAAGTCGGCGACATTATAATGTTAGGCATTGGCGGTTTTACCCCATTGGATGGGTTTATGACTCATGCCGACTGGTTAGGCGTTTGTGATGGCATGCGTATGACCAGTGGTTTATTCTGGCCGATTCCAATTACGCTTTCCGTGGATCAAACCACTGCTGATTCGATTAAAGAAGGTAATAGTATTGCTTTGGTCGATCCCGAGCGAAATGAAATTTTGGCGACAATGGTAGTTACTGAAAAATACACGATTGATAAAGCGCATGAGTGTATGCAAGTGTATAAAACCACCGATATGGAACACCCTGGTGTAAAAATGGTTATGGAGCAGGGTGAGGTTAATCTGGCAGGATCGATTAAAGTCCTTAGCCAAGGTGAGTTCCCAGAGAAATACGGTGAGCAATTTCTCACACCGGCTCAAACTCGTGAACTATTCACAAAGAATGGCTGGAGCACGATTGCTGCCTTCCAAACCCGTAATCCCATGCATCGTTCACATGAATATCTAGCTAAAATTGCTATTGAAATCTGTGATGGGGTTTTAATTCATTCCTTACTAGGCAAGCTTAAACCGGGTGATATTCCTGCAGAAGTACGTTCCAATGCGATCGAAACATTGATCGATAATTATTTTGTGAAAAACACTGTGGTGCAAGCGGGTTATCCATTGGATATGCGTTATGCCGGGCCGCGTGAAGCTTTATTACATGCATTGTTCAGACAAAACTATGGTTGCTCACATTTAATTGTTGGACGCGACCATGCGGGTGTGGGTGATTATTATGGCCCCTTCGATGCCCATGATATTTTTGATCAAATTCCTGCAGATGCACTACAAACCTTACCGCTAAAAATCGATTGGACCTTCTGGTGCGATAAGTGTGGTGGCATGGCATCAATGAAGACTTGTCCGCATGAAGCCAGTGATCGTTTGTTATTGTCAGGAACCAAGTTGAGAAAAGCCTTATCTGAAGGTACCGACGTACCGGATAATTTTTCTCGACCTGAAGTGTTAACCATTCTTCGTAAATATTACGCCAGCATTGCGGACGAAGATAAGGTAGAAGTAAAATTATCTGGTCATTCGGCCAAGTAAGTTTGTAGAAGTTAAGGGCTTGTGATCTAATCACAAGCAAATTTTTTTTCGGTGTCTTCGGACTTAAACAAAAAACTGTTTATATAACAGAGGAGGGAGTAACAGCCATGCCTACATTTGTACGTACTGAAAAATGTGACGGCTGCAAAGGTCAAGACAAGACCGCATGCATGTACATTTGTCCCCATGACTTGATGAAGCTGGACAAGGACGGCTCAGAAACGGGACATGCAATGAAAGCGTTTAACCAAGAGCCAGAGCAATGCTGGGAATGTTATTCCTGCGTTAAAATCTGTCCTCAACAAGCTATCGAATGTCGCGCCTATGCTGACATCGTACCTATGGGTGGATCTGTACAACCTTTGCGCGGAACGGATTCCATTATGTGGACGATCAAATTCCGCAACGGCCAAATGAAACGTTTTAAATTTCCTATTCGCACCACGCCTGAAGGTTCGATTGAAGCTTATAAAGCGGGTAAAACTGCGAATATGGCCAATCTTGAAGGCCCTGGTTTTTTTGAAACTGATGGTCAAGCGCCACTTCCAGGTGATCCCAGTCAATTAATTCGACTGTAAGTTGTGAGTTAAACGAATTTAGGAAGAGAGGAATAAAGAATGTCTGAAGGTACTTTCGGAAATCCCGAAGTCGTCGAAGAGGAAGTTGATATTCTCTTGATCGGCGGCGGTATGGCTGCGTGTGGTGCAGCCTATGAGTTAGGCCCGTGGATTGATCAATTAAAAGCAGAAATTGGTCGTGATGTATCAGTAAAATTAGTCGACAAAGCAGCACTATCTCGCTCCGGTGCGGTTGCGCAAGGTTTGTCTGCGATTAACACCTATATCGGTGACCAAGATCCTGCCGATTATGCGCGTATGGTTGCTAACGATTTGATGGGTATTACCCGCGATGACTTGGCCTATGACGTCGGTCGTCACGTTGACCATTCCGTGCAAAAATTTGAAGAATGGGGTTTGCCTATTTGGAAACAACCAGGTGACGAAGGTAAATCACTTAAAGATGGTGGTAAACCTGTTCGCTCCGGTAAATGGCAAATCATGATTAATGGTGAATCCTACAAATGGATTGTTGCTGAAGCAGCGAAATCTGCAATCGGTTCTGACAACATCCAAGAGCGTGTATTCATTGTTAAATTAGTAAACGACAAAAATGATCCTAAGCGCATCGCAGGTGCGGTTGGTTTCTCTGTGCGTGAGCACAAAGTCTATGTTTACAAATTCAAAGCTTGCTTGTTGGTTTGTGGTGGCGCAGTAAACATTTTCCGTCCTCGTTCAGTGGGTGAAGGTACAGGTCGTGCCTGGTATCCAGTTTGGAATGCGGGTTCTACTTATTCAATGGCTGCGGAAGCAGGCGCTGAGTTAACCATGATGGAAAATCGTTTCGTACCTGCTCGTTTTAAAGATGGTTACGGTCCTGTTGGTGCGTGGTTCTTATTGTTTAAAGCAAAAGCAACCAATGCCTTCGGCGAAGTTTACATGGATAAGAACAAAGAATTGTTGAATGACTATCCTCCGTATGGTCAAGCAGCCGTTCCTGCATCTTGTTTACGTAATCACTTAATGCTGAAAGAAATGAAAGAAGGTCGTGGTCCAATTTATATGGATACACCGACTGCGCTGCAAAACTTAGCAAAAACCATGACACCAAAAGAAATCAAACATCTTGAAGCGGAAGCTTGGGAAGATTTCTTAGATATGTGTATTGGTCAAGCGGGTGTATGGGCTGGTGAAAACATCGAGCCTGAGAAAACACCGTCAGAGTTAATGCCAACTGAGCCATACCTATTAGGTTCACACTCAGGTTGCTGTGGTATTTGGGTATCTGGTCCAGAAGACGTAGGTGCTCCTGATTCATGGAACTGGGGTTATCGCTCCATGACTACAATCAGTGGTTTGTTCACTGCTGCTGATGGTGTGGGCGCCTCTGGTCACAAATTCTCTTCCGGTTCACATGCGGAAGGTCGTTTGGCGGCTAAAGGTATGATCAAGTACATCCGTGATCACAAAGACATCACACCTGAACTTGATACACCGGTTGAGCAATTGGTAGAAGAAATTTATCAACCTGTGCGTAATTTCCTTGAGCATAAGGATTACACCACGGCGATTGATATTAATCCTCACTACATCACACCAAAAATGCTTCAGTTCCGTCTACAAAAAATTATGGATGAGTATTGTGCAGGTGTTGCAACTTGGTATCAAACCAATGCCAAAATGCTTGAAGTGTGCGAACACAAGTTGGGTATGTTGAAAGAAGATTCACAAAAAATGCGTGCGAAAGACCTTCACGAATTACTTCGTGCATGGGAAAACTATCACCGCATTTTAACTGCTGAAGCTCACATGAAACACATCCAATTCCGTGAAGAATCACGTTATCCTGGTTTCTACTATCGTGCGGATTTTAACTTCGTCGATGAAGAAAACTGGAAGTGTTTTGTAAACTCAACTTATGACAAAAACACAAAAGAGTGGAATGTTTTCAAAGTTGAGCATGTTGATTTAGTAGCAAAACCGACGGCTGGCCATTAGTCAGAAGGTCGTTTTTAGTCCGGACGCTTTGAAAGCGTCCGGATTTTTCATTTTCAGGAGCATAGAATAATGAGTGCAGAAAAAAAGAAACTGCCGTTTGAAAGTCCTTTAGTGCCAGAATTACTCGATGGACAACATCAAATAAAATTTCAATGTTACAAAGGAATCGAATGCTATAACGCTTGTTGTAAACAAGCAGATATAACCTTAACCCCGTATGATGTGATTCGAATGAAAACACGCTTGGGTTTAAGTTCAACTGATTTTCTTGCCAAACACACAGTCCCATTTGAAATGGATGGTGATGGTTTAATGGGTATTAAACTCAAAACCACTGACGACGAGCCCGTGTGTTTGTTTATGAATGACGAGGGCTGTTCAATTTATGAAGACCGGCCTTCTGCGTGTCGGTATTATCCATCCGGTTTAATGTCCATGCGAGCAAAAGATTCGCCAACTGATCAACGACATTTTTTCGTGGTCAAAGAAGACCATTGTAAAGGTCACGGACTTGGTGATGGCATAAGTGTTGACGAATACCGTGAACAACAAGGTGTGATTGAATACGACGAAGCCAATCATCCCTGGTATCAAATCATGCTGAAGAAAAAATCAGCCGGACCAGCGGTAGGTACGCCTTCACCGACCAGCTTGCAATTTTTCTTCATGTGCAGTTATGACATCGACCGCTTTAAACGTTTTATTCAAGCGGAATCGTTTAGCAAAGCCTATGACGTTTCGCCTGATGAAATCCAATCCATGTTGGACGACGAATTGAAATTATTGGATTTCTCCTTTCGTTTAATGAAGCAGGTGTTATTTGGAGAACATACCATCCCGACAATGGAAGGTGCAGCGGAAAAACGTGCCGAAGAACGAAAAGAAATTTTAGAAATGCGTCGTCAAATTGAAATTGAAGCGAATAAGGATAAACAAGATCCGTATGGGTGGGTGGATCCGGAGTAGTGGTTTTTAACGACATTGGGTCGGCTAAATATTTTTGTTGTTGTGTTGTTGCCTGCTTGCGCACACAGCAATTTTCATAATGCTTCGATAGATTTTTCTGAAAATTCTTTGCATGCGAAGGTCCATAAAATTATTGAGAATCGAAGTAGCTCCCAATTGTCAAATTCGTGTAAGGATATAGTGAAAATAAGTTGCTCCAGTATTGCTGATGGTGGTGGTGTGTTCTACTTTGACAATGATTCCGGTAATTTACTTGGGTCATGCGGCGCCAAGGCTCGAAGCGAGAATTGTTTTTCATAAGAATGGGCACTTTGTGGTGAATGAATTGTATCGCTATCGCGATGTTGATTTTAATGCCGTTCTTACCCCTCCGGGGCATAAACTAAAACGGCAAGCCGAAGTACTTTTCTTTGCGCGTATGGCCTTTATGTCCTTTGGGTAAAAGAAAAGTTACCCAAGGGGGCATGCTAACTCAAAAGAAAGGCCGCCCGGATGTTTGGCGCGAACAGTTCCGCGTGAAGTGAGCGGGAGCGAACGAATACTTAATGAAGCTCCGATAGGAGATTCTAAAGTGCCTCCCTCACTTCTCGGAAATTTCGATCGTTTACCCTGAAGGGCATAAACACCCAAACTCGCGATAAAAAACATCGCTCAGACATGGGTTCACTTTACTCGAAATTTCCTGCGAGGCTCGGCTGCACATTACGGGGAAAGATCAAAACACTGGCGGTCGGAGTTTTTGACTTTGACTTTGACCTGCGACTTAAATGCGAGTAGGGGTTGGGTTTTGAATGCTTTTAGCAAAGCTGTCTGAGCGAAACGATTTTTGTTTCGTGAGTTCTTTGTGTTATTCAGAACCCAATTCCTACCTATTTCGCATTTTGGAGCGATGGCTTTGGGTACTTTTACCCTGAAGGGCATAAAGGCCGAAACCAAAGTATCTCGCCAGCGGGGCGAGACCCGCATCAAAATAAATCATCGCGTATTTTGCGATACAAAATATCTATGAATTAAGGGGACGCTACCCTTCATTCCTATATTTAGCTTAGCGAGAAAGTGAAAGAAACCGACGCTTTCTCAAGAATTTAACAATTTTGACGAAGAGTATTACATGCTAGATTTAAGTTCAAAATCCGATATTCGTGTGGCGATTGTTTCTGACACGCATTGTTTTATTGATCCTCGAATTGTCGAGACCATTCAAGGCTGCGAGCTTGCTTTGCATGCCGGGGATATTGGTAAAAAACACATTCTGGAAACCTTAAAACAAGCCTGTGGACTAGTGGTTTGTGTGCGCGGCAATAATGATATGGAAGCCACCTGGTCCGATGATGAACAGGATGTGATTTCCCAAATAAAAATAACAGAAAAAATAGGTTTGCCTGGTGGTGTCATCGCTTTGGAACACGGTGAACACCATGGTTTCCACACACCAAGTCATGATTCATTACGTGAAAAATTCTCTGACGCAAAAATGATTGTGTATGGTCACACCCATCAAAAAGTCGTCGACCGTTTTGCATATCCTTGGGTGGTTAATCCCGGTGCTGCTGGACGTACTCGTACTCGTGGTGGGGCTTCGTGTTTAATTCTTACGGCATCATCTTCCGCCGAATGGGCGATTGAAAAGATTCGTTTTGTCGATGGTGGGGGAGTTTTTCGGGAAGTGGCTTAGTCATTTCGTTATGCTGTGAACTGTAAACCGATAAAAACAGTGTTGTAACAATAGCTTCCTATATTCTATATTGTTTGAGCTTTATTCCCCTATTAAGTCTTTTTCATAATACTTTATTTATAATCCGGAAAAATTTTCCTATCCTCAATTCATAAATTCCCTCACCGTACTCACTTAATATTAAAAAAATCGCAGAAACCACCAATTTAGGGGTTCAGCATTAATAAAATATACTTAGGAATAGGGATTGCATTCTGAAGTTTTTAGAAAAGAACTTTCTATCCCGTTTTAGGGTTTGTTTTTTACTTGTCTTATGCTTAATTGAGGTCGCATGTTCGGCTATTTACGATTTTTTTTGGCCAGTCTCGTACTGCTTTCGCACGTTGATCTTAGCGTGCAAGGAGCAAACCCCGGTGTCGCAGCAGTCGTGGTTTTCTATATGCTTGCCGGGTTTGTAGTATGTAACTTGTTTTCCAAAGTTTTTGTTGCGGATAAACCGCTCTTTTTTCAGTTCTACTACGAACGATTTCTGAGAATATTTCCATTATATCTTTTTGTTTTAGCGCTAACGATATTGTTTCTATTTACCACGAATTTTGGGTCACCGAAATTTGAATTTTCTGCTATGTTGTCCAATATGCTCATAGTGCCCCTTAATTATTTTATGATTCTCGATAACACAATTTTGCAGGAACCAAATTGGTGGCTTATCCCACCTGCTTGGTCGCTAGGTGTTGAGTTGCAAGCGTATTTGCTTCTACCATTTATCATTTATTATCGAAATATTAAAATTGTGTTGGGATTAATTTCCTTATGTATATTCTGTGCTGCATGTTTCGGTGTAATTCACACCAATTATTTTGGCTATAGGTTGTTGCCTGGGGTGTTTTTTATTTTTATTCTGGGAGTATGTATTTATAATACAGCATCAGAGAAGCGTGACGCAGATATTTTTGATAAGTACTTCCCCTCATTCGTGTACATAATGTTGATTTTAATGCTGATTGTATTGGGTATATTTAGGAAGCTTTTAGAAGTATACGTAGTCGAAACAATAATTGGTTTGTTAGTAGGCATTCCGGTTATTAGTTTTTTAGCTAGAATAAGAAAGAATATCCCACTAAATCATGTCTTGGGAGATTTGTCTTACGGCATATTCTTGTCTCACTTCTTGGCGATTTGGATGGTGGAACACTTCTTACTTGTGGATAGGTTGGCGAATGGATATTTATATATAGTAGTTGTCTTTTCGATTTCATTGTTGATTTCTTTGTTAGCCGTATTTCTTATTGAAGTAAATATTAAAAAATATAGGTTCTATCTATCGAAATCAATTCAACGCATAGGGTCAGTTGAAACAAGATCTGCATGAATTTTGAAAAGCGAATATAGGGGTTCGATTATAGAGGTCAGCGCCCAAATCAAGAATTGTTCGGTTTTGATTTCGCAAAAAGACGCGAATG
>JAOUJM010000443.1 GCA_029883265.1 Gammaproteobacteria bacterium | reverse complement strand
CGTCTCCTAGTGCCGGTGTTCGTCACCATGGGCATTATTATCCATCCTGCCGTGGCAAATGCCATCCGATACTTCCTTTTATGTTACAAGGCCTGGCGGTGCAGCAAGAAAAAATACCGGGATGTCGCATTGCGCATGATGTAAGTGAATTAAAAATTGTGTATGAAGATGACGATTTGCTTGTTGTAAATAAGCCTAACAGATTATTGTCAGTGCCCGGCAAGGAAATAAGTGACTCAGTGCTAAGCCAATTGCAACAGCGTTATCCTGAAACGACGGGACCGCTACTTGTGCATCGTTTGGATTATGATACTTCCGGATTGTTGCTTGCTGCAAAAAACTCAGCAGTACACAAAGCGCTTCAAAAACAGTTTATGGATCGTACAATAAAAAAACGCTATGTAGCGCTGCTATCGAAAAATACATTTTCTAATAAAGAGAAGCTTTTTGAGGATGAAGAAGGCGTAATAGAATTGCCATTACGAGTAGATCTTGATGATCGACCCCGACAGCTTGTGTGTTCAACTTATGGCAAATATGCAAAAACACATTGGCGAGTGATTGGTGTAGGGTCTGAAACCATTCGAGTACATTTCTATCCAATTACCGGACGGACTCATCAGTTAAGAGTTCATGCCGCGCATGTAAAAGGGCTGAACACACCGATTATTGGTGACAAATTGTATGGACAAGCCGCTGATCGACTCTATTTGCATGCCGAATATTTATGTTTTATTCATCCGAAAACGGGGAAAAAAATGGAAATGGAAGCACCCGCTGCTTTTTGAAAGAACAAAACTTACTGTTAAACTCTATGTAGAAAAACACATATAGGGTTTGGTCTTGCGTTATCGTATGAATTCGCGAAGACTTGACCCTGTCACTGGGAGTTGATTGACTTTGGCCAAAGCTAAAGTCAATATTTTTTAAAGTTATGGGAGGTGCACATGTTACGAATTCTATTTTGCGTGTTATTGCTCGTTACAATTGTCTTGGGTGAAGTGCAAGCAAGTTCTGACAGATCGCGCTATTTTATTGGAATCACGCCTTCAGTTACTGCAGAACCGTTTTACAATAAAGGTGAGTTCGATGTGAATGTCTTGCCTCTGGTGTATCAACAAACACTTTTTAATAAAACCGATTTCAGGCTCACAAGCATTGTTAATTATAGCGTACGCGACACTGAAAATCAGTTAAGCCATATTGGCTTTGAAGCGGCATTTCCAATGCGTGTATTTCGGAGGGAAAGGCTGCTGCATCAGAAAGATGGCTTTTATTTCGCCCCGATTATGAGCATTGCACATGAGCAAATTAAAAAAGAAAATCACATCGGGTTTTGGTTGGAACCGGGTTACCAGTTTTTGTTTAAACACAACTATTCTATGTCGATAGGCTTGCAAGCCGGAGTGACGCTGATTGCCGATGAGGTGCAAAACCATTTTGGCATTAATTTTATTTTTGGTCGATGGTTTTAACCGACGGACAAAAGAACGGGTTTGCGTTTGCAAAAAGATGTTTTAGACATTCGCCATGAGTTGTTCAACGCGTTTAATCGGAGTTAACAGATTTTCATGATCATTAGTGAGAAGGGTAATGTGCCTAATTTTTCGACCGGCGCGGGGTGCTTTGTCGTAAAGATGAAGGCTTGCACCGGGATTGTTTAATATTTGGCGACTCGCCAATAATATTCACCATCGCGGTGGTGCAAATGGCCGCCGGTTCGCCTAGGGGCAATCCGTAGACTGCACGAATCTCGAATGAAATATTTAAGAAATGATTTATACCACCTTTAACATGAAAGGATTGCACTCAAAACTTGAATTCGCGCACTGGAATTGAGTGGTGTTGTTTGGGGTGTTCCTGATATTCGTATTATCAATGGAGACATGCATGGGCTTGAATAGTAAATCGGGCTGCATAATTCAAACGATTAAAATTATTTCAATCTTCACAATGTTGCTTGTTCTTTGTTTTTTACTTTTAAGGAAATATGGAGTAACCCAGTAGTTCAAGTTCGATATTATACGGATTGGGATGTTCCTAATTTTTCACCCACTATTTTTAGAGAGAAGTTTCCCGAGTGGCTCGACTACAGATTCTTTTATCATATTAAAATTTCTCCAGAATATTATGAGAAGGTTGTTAGTGAATGTCTTGAAGAAGGATGGAAGTAAGGGAGCAATCCGTTTGATTTATTAACCGAGTTTTGTATAAAGATGGGGGAGAGATTGCCTGTGGATATGAGGAAAAGACTGGTAGGTATATGGCGGTTAAAAGTTACTTGTTTATCGGTGAGAGTTTGTATTTTAAGATATTTAAATGATTAGCTTTACATTGTTCTCCGTCATGATCGAAAATCAGATTCTCTGACTGTTAGTGTCCGAGTAACTGCCCGGACACTAACCAATACGATATTTTTT
>JAOUJM010000174.1 GCA_029883265.1 Gammaproteobacteria bacterium | reverse complement strand
GCTAAACCATACCCTGGGTATAAAACGTCCAATTCGCACATTTCACGATCTCGTGTGACTTTGGCGATAATCGATGCAGCTGCAATTGCCGCTACCCTGCTATCCCCTTTGATGACGGCTTCTGCGGGGCAGCTCAAATTGGGCAATTTATTTCCATCGACTAATGCCATATCGGGTTTTATTGTCAGCCCAGACACAGCGCGCTCCATCGCACGTAAACTTGCTTGCAATATATTAATCTGATCAATTTCCTCAACTTCTGCCCGTCCTAAAGCCCAAGACAAGGCTTTGCTCGTGATTTCATCAAATAATTGTTCACGACGTTTTTCACTTAGCTTCTTGGAATCATTCAGCCCATCAATTGGTTTCTGTGGGTCAAGAATAACCGCAGCGGCAATCACCGCTCCAGCTAAGGGTCCACGCCCGACTTCGTCGACCCCGGCAATCAAACCCTGGGGCATAACAAAATTTAAGTCCAAGACTTGCTGCATTTTAGTCATAATTAATTAACTCCATCACCGCTTTTGCAGCTTGTTGATTGGTATTTTTTCGTAGATCGCGATGAACTTGAGCAAACACATGTTTAAGTTCAGCAACTTTTTCTGATTGTTGTAAATAGCGATTGGTCGCTGCCACTAAATTTTCCACGGTCGCCTGATCTTGTAGGTATTCAGGCACTAAAGGCGTCGGTGTTAAAAAATTAGGTAAGGCAACTTGATCGACATTGGCCAAACGTTTTATTAAAAAATAACTCAAAGGCGAGACCTTATAGGTTACAACGACGGGTTTTTTCAATAACATGGCTTCTAAAGCGGCAGTACCAGAGGCCATGATAATTACATCAGCCGCACTCATAACGGTTTGCGATTGACCTATAACCAATTGAAATTTTACTTGTTCAGTCGATTTAAAAATTGATTCGACTAGCGCTTGTAAATATTCATTAGCCACTGGAATGACAAAACTTAAATCCCCATGTTGCTGTTGTAAACGCAGGGCACTATCGCGTAATAACTCACCCAATCGCATCACTTCAGATTTACGACTGCCTGGCAATAATGCAAGCACGCGCCGGTTCTCTGCAATACCTAAGGCTTGTTTAGCTTGTTTTTCATCGACCTCTATAGGAAATGCATCACCCTGAGGATGACCGACAAATTTGACAGGCACTTGGTATTTTTCATAAAACGCAGCTTCAAATGGAAACAGTGTTAGCATTAAATCGATCGATTTTTTAATTTTTTTTACACGATACGAACGCCACGCCCATACGGATGGACTAACATAATGAATCGTTGGTATGCCTAATTGTTTTAATTTGAACTCTAAACGCAAATTGAAATCTGGTGCATCCACACCAATAAAAACCAAGGGTCGATTTTGTTTGAAATAATTGAATATGTGTTTACGAATGCCGAGTAATTCTTTTAAACGGCCCAACACTTCAGTGATCGCCATGACGGATAACCGTTCCAGGGGAAATAAAGACTGACAACCCGCGGCAATCATGCGTTCACCGCCGATGCCGACGAATACTATCTCAGGATGACGTTGACGAATTTGTTGGATGAGCCCAGCCGCAATAATATCACCAGACATTTCACCTGCGACAATACCGATTAATGCAGCAGGTTGCTTCATGTGAACTCCTGGAAAAAATAATGACTAACGTACAATGCCGCGTGTTGAATTTAAAATAAATTCCCGCAATTGTTGCACTGCTTCGTATTGCTTGGCATCGGTCTCCAGGAGTTTGGCTGCTTGCTCGATGGTATGACCTTGGCGATAAATGATTTTATATGCTTGACGCAAGACTTTTAAAACATCAGAAGAAAACTCACGACGTTTTAAACCTTCAATATTAAGTCCATGAGGTTCAGCCATGTGCCCCGACACCATCACAAACGGCGGTACGTCTTTGGAAATAACACTATTCATGGCTGTAAAACAGTGCGCGCCTATTTCACAAAATTGATGCACCAAAGTAAAACCACCAAGTATGGCATGATCATCAACACTTACATGTCCTGCCAGAGAAGCATTATTGGCCAAAATAATATGATTGCCGACTTGCACATCGTGGGCGATATGCACATAGGCCATAATCCAATTATGTGAACCAATTCGAGTGACACCTTTGTCCTGCACCGTGCCGCGATTAATGGTGCAATATTCACGAATGGTATTGTGATCGCCAATTTCCAAACGTGTGGCTTCACCATTGTATTTTTTATCTTGGGGGTCGTCACCGATTGAAGCGAATGAATAGATTCGATTATTCTGACCTATCCGGGTTGGACCTTTGATCACTGTATGTGAACCAATGTCACATCCATCACCGATTTCTACGTCTGCGCCAATGACAGCAAACGGGCCTATACTGACATTGACACCAATGTTTGCATTGGCGTCAATAACTGCACGGGAATCGATCACGCTAGGCGTCTCTCTCTGCACACATTAAATCAGCGCTCGCAGCTAATTTATCCTCTACTTTTGCGGTGGCCTTGAATTTCCAAACACCTCGTAACGCTTTAACCACCTCAACTTCTAAAATTAATTGATCACCCGGCACTACTTGATTTTTAAAGCGACAATTATCCACTCCGACCAAATAGAATAAAGAATTACTCGTATCTTGTCGTTTCGTCACCTCAAATGCCAATAAACCTGTTGCTTGCGCCATAGCCTCTATTATCAGGACGCCCGGCATAACAGCATGAGTAGGAAAATGTCCTTGAAAAAATGGTTCATTCGTTGTGACATTTTTAATGGCGCGCAATAAACGCCCTGACTCATAGTGAACGACTCTATCAACCAATAAGAATGGATACCGATGAGGCAACAATTCTTTAATACGGTTTATGTCCATTATTTCCAAGATTATGATCCTTCCAACTGCTTAAGCTTTGATTCTAATGCCTTGATGCGTTTTTCCAAGACGTCTAATTGACGAAAGCGTACGACATTGCGCCGCCATTGTCGATTTGATTCCGCTGGAATGCCTGATGAATATAATCCAGGTTCGGAAATTGAGCGGGTCACCATCGCCATGCCAGTGAAGTGAATATTATCACCGATTTCGATGTGATCGGCTACACCTGAAACACCACCGATACTGCAATGCTTACCAAGCGTAGTACTACCCGCGATTCCTACACAACCAGCGATTGCACAGTGATCACCTATTTGCACATTATGCGCAATATGAACTAGGTTGTCGATTTTCACACCATTACCTATGATAGTGTCTTCCATCGCACCACAATCAATTGCGGTATTCGCACCTATTTCCACATCGTCACCAATAATCACTCGCCCCAATTGAGGAATTTTAATCCACACACCATTATCATTCGCATTGCCAAAGCCATCGCTGCCAATCACCGTTCCACTATGAATGATTACATTTTGTCCAACAACACAGTATGGATAAATAGTGACGTTGGCATGTAAATAGGTGTTTGTGGCGATGCTAGCGCCGTTTGATACAACACAGCCGGGACCAATAAAACATCCTGCTGCAATTTTCACTTGCGCTTCTATAACTGCCATTGCTGAGATATAGGCTGTTGCATCGATTTCCGCAGACTCATCGACAAAAGCAGTGGAATGAATACCAGTAGGTTTATTTAGTTGTTGGGATAAAAAATTTGCTATTTTTGCATAGGCAACTAAGGGATTCTGGCAAAGCAACGCATTACCCGACCATTCATCCGCATCTTCAGGTTTTAAAATAACTACGCCGGCTTGAGAAGCAGAAAGAAATTGTTTGAATTTACTGGTTGCGAGAAAACAAATATCTCCGGCTTGGGCTTTATCAAGACCGGCAATCCCGTAAATTACGTACTCGGGATCACCTTGAATGTCTGCTTGCGCGATTTGCGCTAGTTCCTTGAGAGTGGCACGCACGCGGTTTTCCTTTGCCTAGTTAAATGTGTTACTTCAAACGTTTGATAATATCGTCAGTCACATCTAAAGCATCTGATGCGTATATCACGCCTTCAACTAACATCAAATCAAACTTTTTCTCTTTTGCATAATCGCGAATAATATCCACAAGTTCACGCTGAATTTTACCGAGTAATTCGTTTTGACGAAAATTCAAATCTTCGCGAAAGGTGTCCTCATCGCGTTTAATTTCTCGCTGTAAATTGACTAACTCTCGTTGTAAATTGTTTCGTTTGCTTTCACTCATTATTGCTGCATCACGCATCAAGGTTTCTTCTTTCTGCTGAGCTTGTTTTTGTTTCTCAACAATGGATTTTTCTCTAGGACCAAATTCATTTTGTATAGTTTTAGTCGCTTGTTGTCGTTGCGGTGATGCTTCAAGTACACGCGCGATATCGACCACACCAATTTTAGATTCAGCCAACACAGGTAATGCTATGGCAAGCAATAGGAAACTTAAAAAGAGCTTAGTTTTCAAAATATTTTTCCTCCTCAAACTGTATTCGGTTTAGAACGGTGCGCCAATAGAAAATTGGAATCGCTCGGTTCGATCTTGTGGCAAGGTATGTAATGGCCACGCCCAACTAAAACGTAATGCACCCACTGGAGTTATCCACACAAACGAAATACCGTAGGACGAACGTAATTCGCGCCAATCCAAGGCTTGGCTTTGACCATACACATTACCAAAATCTACAAACGCACTGACTCGGGTTGAGCCTTGATCTTCAGAAAAGGGAATGGGGAAAATCACTTCGGCGGTGCCGGTAAAACGACGATTGCCACCCAAACTACGTCCCAAATTATCCACTGGACCTAAACTATTATCACGGAATCCACGCACACTTTGACCACCACCCGCATAATAGTTCTCATAAAACGGTAAGCGCGTGGTTTCACCATAAGCTCGACCCAAGGCATAGTTCGCATCTAAATGCATAACCCAGTCGCCTACTAGTGGCCAGAAGACTTGGTGACGGTAATCAAACTTATAAAAACTCAAGTCTGCACCAGGTAAAGCTAAATCACCGCTCAAGGTAATATGCGAACCTTCTTGTGCAAACAAAATACGATTACGGGTATCATAGGACCAACTGCTGGAAAGTTTCAGCGTATTGAACCTGTCGCCATAATTGCTTTTAAATGTTCTATATTCGTTCGGCGCCGTGCCCGATAAACGGAAATGGGTATTTTCATAACCCACGCCAAAACGCGCTGAGCGATATTCACTTAGCGGAATCCCATAACTCAGATTGGTCCCATAAACATCCGAGGTATAACCAGCGATACTAGTCGCGGCTGCGGCATTGGTTTTTCGTGAATACAAACGCATACTGCGACTCACACCGTTGATGGTGTAATAAGGATCAGAAAATGAAAAACTATAAACACGATTAACCTGGCTATTATCAATTTCCGCAGTCACTTTTTGTCCGGTGCCTAAGAAGTTATTTTGGTTAATACTCGCAGTGACAATAAAACCAGTACCTTGTCCATAACCCATGGATGCGGAAATACTGCCTGAGGGACGTTCGGTTACTTTAAAACTAACATCGATCATATCAGTGCGACCCGCCACTGGACTGGTTTCAATACTGACATCCTCAAAAAATCCAGTCCGCTGTAAACGTACCTTGGAACGATTTAACTTCAATGTGGAATACCATCCACCTTCGAGCTGGCGTAATTCACGTCGTAGAACTTCATCATGTGTTTTTATATTGCCTTCGAAATTCACCCGTCGGACATAAACCCGCTTGCCTGGATCAACAAAAAAGGTCAATGAAACTTCTTGATTCTGCTCATCTACGTCAGGAATAGCATTGACATTAGCAAAGGCATAGCCCTCTTCCCCCAGACGTTCACTAATCGCGGTACTGGACTCGGTTATGAGTTTGCGTGAGTAAATATCATCGTTGCTAATTTTTAATAATTCTCGCAACTGTTGTTCTGGCACAATCAAATCGCCCGATAACACCAGTTGTTTGATCTTAAACTTGCCACCTTCGGTCACATTAACTGTCACAAACACTTCACGCTTATCTGGGGTAATACTGACTTGTGTGGACTCAATGTTGAAATTGATATAGCCGCGGTCATGATAAAACGAACGCATGTTTTCAATATCAGCGTAAAGTTTTTGTTTATAGTATTGAGAGCTGTTGGCGAAAAGTTGCCAATCTTGGAAGGTGCCTGATTGAAAGGTTTTGAGTAACCGTTCATCCGTAAAGGCTTGGTTACCAATAATATTCATTCGCCGAATGCGCGCTACTTCGCCTTCTTCGACTTCAATACTAATCGCCACACGATTCCGCGTTTGCTCGTCAATGGTGGTATTTATTTTTACGCCATATTTGCCTAAAGCAAAATATTGGCGCTCTAACTCCTGTTCCACTTTTTCCAACATGGAGCGGTTAAATACCCGACCTTCAGCAAAACCGACCTTTTTCAAATTATCGGTTAAGTCCTCCGTGTCGATTTCTTCATTACCTTCAATTTTTATTTTTGAAATTGAAGGTCGCTCAACCAACGACACGACCAGTACGTCGCCATTGGCAAGTAAATTCACTTCGTTAAAAAACCCAGTACGAAATAAGGCGCGAATGGCATCGCTGGCACGCTCAGGAGTAAGGGTTTCTCCCTCCTTGATCGCCAAATAATTCAGAACAGTGGCCGGAGCAATACGTTTTAACCCCTTTAGCTCAATGTCTTTAATTACAAACGGGGTAAATTCCGCCGCCAAAGATGCACAGGCAAAGCCAAGCAGCAGAATAAATAACAGAATTCTCATCATGAAAAATACTACAACCCTAACCGAAAAAGCGATTTATATCATTGTAAAATGCAAGGAACATTAGACCACCTAAAAGCACAATTCCGATCTTTTGCCCGGTAATTTGCATTTCTTCTGATACCGGACTTCCCTTAAAGAATTCAATGATATAGTACATTAGGTGACCGCCGTCTAATACCGGTACCGGCAATAAATTGAGCACCCCCAAACTGACGCTAATAATAGCGAGAAACGATATAAAAGGCACTAGGCCGAATTGTGCTGATTGACCGGCATAGCTGGCAATACTGATAGGACCGCTAATATTTTCAATTGAGGCCTGGCCAACTAGCATTTTCCATAACATTCTAAGTGTTAAAATCGACATATCCCAGGTTTTTGCTATGGCTTGTGGAATTGCCGCAAAAATAGAATATTCCTGAGTCGCACGGTATTGCTCAAACAAACCCTCTGGCACCAACGGCGCTGCGCCAATACGCCCAATGACACCAGATTTAGTTTCGATGGTCGCTGGCGTTACTTGGACTTGAATAACTTGGCCTTGGCGTTCGATAGCAACCTGTAGAGATTTTTCTGGATTTGCGCGAATAAAATTCGCCCATTCCGTCCAAGTTGAAAAATGTTTATCGCCAATGGCAATTATTTTATCGCCTGATAACAAACCCGCTTTTTCCGCCGCGCCTCCTGCTTGTAAATCACCAATAACCGGCGGTAATACAGGTCTCGCAGGAATAAAGCCAATTTTTTTCAATAAATCATCGGTAATATCGTCTGGCACATAAGCAGACAAATCCAACGATACGAGCCGCTGGCTATCATCCATTGAAGTTATTTTTAAAGCAATAGTGCGCTGCGCCAATACGGCTTCTACAAATGCCATGCGCACAGACTCCATGGTTGGCGTGGCATTGCCATCAATTGCACTTATTTCATCACCGACTTGGATTTGTAATTGGGCAAAATCACTCGCTGGTAAAACCTCTCCAACCGTTGGTTTCAATCCGGGAATGCCAATGACAAACACAATCCAATAAGCAAAGATAGCAAACAGAAAGTTAGCTAAAGGTCCCGCAGCAACAATCGCGATACGACTTGAAAGCGGTTTTCGATTAAATGCGCGATGCACTTCCTCTGGCGCGACTGGCTCTTCGCGTTCGTCTAACATTTTGACATAACCACCCAAGGGGATGGCCGCGATAATATATTCTGTGCGATCAGGACCTCGGGTTTTTTTCCACAAGGGGCGTCCAAAACCAATGGCAAATTTTAATACTTTCACGCCGGCTTTACGCGCCACCCAATAGTGTCCAAACTCATGAATTGCTATTAATATGCCTAAGGCCACGATAAACGATACAATTGAATAAAGAATCCCGCTCATAGTATTATCCTATGTCTTTGATAAGGGCTTGCGCAATATTTCTGGCCTCAGCATCACAAGCAAGTAATGCTTCGATGCTACTAATTTCTGCGATTGTCGCTAGCTCGAGTGTTCGTTCAATCACTGTTGGAATCGATAAAAAGCCAATGGTTTCATTTAAAAACGCATCGACCGCAATTTCATTTGCAGCGTTTAAAACCGTTGTTGCAGTGCCACCGCGTTCCAGGGCCTCATATGCTAGGCGTAAACATGGAAAACGTTGCCAATCGGCAACTTCAAAATCTAAACGCGCCACGGCAAACATATCCAAATCAGCCACACCGGAGTCTATGCGTTGCGGCCAGGCCAAGGCATGGGCAATCGGTGTGCGCATATCCGGATTACCTAACTGCGCTAATACCGAGCCATCAACATATTGAACCATTGAATGAATAACACTTTGTGGATGGATCACGACTTCGATTTGCTGGGGCGTGGCATTGAATAACCAACGCGCTTCGATGACTTCAAGGCCCTTATTCATCATCGTCGCAGAATCCACGGAAATCTTTTGGCCCATACTCCAGTTAGGGTGTGCGACGGCTTGTGCGGGAGTGACGGTGTCTAATTGTTGTAAATCCGTGGTACGAAAAGGCCCGCCCGATGCCGTTAACAAAATCTTTTTCACACCTTTTTGTTGCATACTTCCATCGTAATCATAAGGCATGGACTGAAATATCGCATTATGCTCACTGTCGATGGGCAATAACTCAGCATTGTTCGCTTTGATTTCATTCATGAATAAAGCGCCCGACATAACCAAGGCTTCCTTATTCGCTAAAAGCACTCGTTTGCCGGATTTGGCAGCTGCTAGTGTCGGGGTTAATCCAGCGGCACCAACAATGGCCGCCATGACATAATCCACTTCGGGCAAAGCCGCGACTTTTTCTAATCCAGTAACACCGGTAAGAATAGTGATGTGTTCTAAGCCACGGGATTTAAATTCTGAGTGAAGCTGATCTGCAGCTTTTTCATCAGCCATGACGGCATACATTGGTTGATGCAACTCGCATTGCTCAACAAGTCGTTGCACTTGACGATTCGCAGTCAATGCGATGACTTGATAGTCGTGAGGATGGCGTGCTAGCACATCTAGGGTACTCACCCCGATGGAACCCGTTGCGCCTAAAACGGTAATACCCTTCACCCGTTTACACTCCTAATAACAATAACCCTATACTAAACATAGGCGCAGCCGCTGTCATGCTATCAATGCGATCCAAAACGCCGCCATGGCCAGGAAAAATCGCACCACTGTCTTTAATTTGCGCCCGTCGTTTATACAAACTTTCGTATAAATCACCTAGAATAGAGACAACCATAGTTACAATGCATAACAAAATAAAATAAAGCGTGTATGCGCTTTCAATTTGCAGCCAATAAAGACTGCCGATGGCAACCACAATCGTCACCACTGAGGCTCCAGCTACACCTTCCCAGGTTTTGCCTGGACTAACTTTGGGTGCCAGTTTGTGTTTACCGAAACGACGCCCCGCAAAATAGGCACCGGTGTCTGCGCCCCAT
>JAOUJM010000019.1 GCA_029883265.1 Gammaproteobacteria bacterium | reverse complement strand
CGTTTGTTCCGACACATGTAGGCGCATGGCCAGTGTAGGTGTTAATGTAATTTCATCGGCAAAAATAGTACTCGCGGCAAGTGCGGTTTGAAAACTCAATTCAGAAGTCTTGTTTATGGCGAAGCGAAACAAACTATAGCGTTGGGCAAGGACTAAACTATTGGAAGCAGTTTCTTCCACTAACTCGCCATTAACAATAAATTTCTGTGTGACTAAGGGCATATTAAATGCGACCAGGGTTCCCCAGCGTTTGTTCCAAACATATTCGCCAAGCATGAGCGCTGAAGTTGTGGGAAGCACAATTTTATGTTGGGATTTTAGTTCGCTGCGTTGAATATCATCGACTAACATTTGCGAGGTGCCAAAGCTAAACTCATAGCGATGTTCTTCAGCATAGCAAAGCGTGCTGAATAATAGGATAAAAATAAAAAGCGGCAGGCGCGTGCTCATTCAGGTCACCATACATTCGTAAACTATATTCATTGTACGAAGAACAGTGATTAATATAAAGCCGCCTCAGCTTTTAATAGGAACGAAAAAAAGCCAGTGTTTTCACACTGGCTTTTTAGTTTGCCTACTTAGCGAGCTTAGGGTCCGGCGGGAGGTGCAGCAGCAGCGGGCGCAGGTTCTGCTTCCACTGTTAGGATGAAGAAATCCTCACCCTCTAAACCAAGACTATTAGTAACTTCCAATTCAACTTCAAAGACACCAACGGTTTCGAATGTCACCATGCCTGGATTTTGTCCCATAATGTCAGGTACAGCGCCATGAAATTCCCATTTAAAACTGAGTTCCGTATCACCGCTCGGATCACTGCCTTCACCCAGTAACTCAACTGACTCACCGACAAAAATAGTCACGTCACCATCAGGGGATACAATGGTCGCCATTGGTGGTTCCGCTACCGGTGTGGGATCCGCAGGTGGCGGCGTCGTATCTACGGGTGCGTTTGGATCTATGACAGTGATAATGCGCATCGCTGGCGTGGGATCGACGGCACCGCTAGTGTCAGTGACCGTAAGAATGATTTCGAAAACCCCAACTGTGTCAAAAGTCACTAAGCCAGGGTTTTGATCAATACTGTTAGGTATTACACCATCAAAGTCCCACATGAAATCGGTAATGGTTGCACCTGCACTTGGGATACCGTCGCCACTAAAGTCGATACTGTCTCCTACAGCGATTTCCATGTCCATATCAGGCGTGACAATAACAGCGTCTGGTGCAGCGGTGTCGCCTGGCGGAGGATCGGTTGGTGTTGGATCAGTTGGTAATGGATCTGCTGGTGGTGGAGTGCCATCTTCAACAATAACCGTGACTTCCGCTGGCGTTGGATCTGCAACACCTGTTGCATCAGTAACAGTGAACGTAACTGCATAAGTTCCGACAGTATCAAACGTTATTAGCGGATTCATTTCCACAGAATCTTCAGCGCCGCCATCAAATGTCCATAGATAAGTGACTGGGTCACCGCCTAGTGGAACATCATCAGCTTCACCACGGAACTCATAAGTTTCTCCGACAATCAATGTTAGTTCAGGACCTCGTGGGCGAGTAATTTCACTTTCTGGCGTGGCCGCCGTAGTACTCACCACAGTGATTATTCGTTGGTCAGGTGTTGGGTCTCCCTGGTCAAGGGAATCAATCGCGGTAAAGGTGACGCTATAAACACCAGGATCGGCAAACATAATTGGTCCTGGATTTTGATCCATGGAGTCAGGAGCGGCGCCATCAAATGTCCATAAAAAGGTCAACGGATCATTAGCCGCTGGTGACAAGCCTTCCCCAGTGAAATCCACACTCGCACCGGCATCGATGGTTACATCCGTAGCAGGTGTGAGAATGGTGCTTTCAGGAAAATCACTGGTATCAATAATAGAGTTGCTAACGGTAATTGTTCGCACAGGCGGATTGGGATCAGCGAGGCCCAAAGCGTCGGTAACAGTTAAACTAATGTTAAACACACCAAGGGAATTAAATTGCACAGAGCCTGGATTTTGCACAGTGGTGTTCGGTGCGGCGCCATCGAGATTCCAAAAATATGAGAGTGGCAAATTATCCTCTGGGTCTGTTCCACCACCTTCTAATAACACGCTACTTCCGAGCAAAATGGTTTGATTATTTGTCGGTGAACGAATAATGCCACTAGGTGCTTGGTTTTGACCAGCTAAGTTGCCAACACTGACTACAACTTCTGCAGGCAAGGTATTGCGCACACCAGTCTCATCGGTGACAGTTAAGCTAATAGTGAAAACGCCCGCTTTGGAAAATACAACATCACCAGGATTTTGAACCGTGGTATTGGGAGTCACTCCATTGAAATCCCAGAGAAAGCTTAATACACCCGTGCCTCCCACGGCATTGGCAGAAAAGTTCAAACTATCACCAACATTGATCATAGGTGAGCCTTGAGGGCTGAGGATTTGAGCTTCCGGTGGTGTAGCCAGCAAAGCATTCGGGTCTTGCACTGTAATTACCCGTTGATCTGGGGTTTCGTCAGGGATACCTAAGCTATTGGTGGCGATTAGTTTGATGCGATAAATGCCTGGAGAACTGAATTTTATGGTGCCCGGATTTTGCGCGGTAGTATTCGGCGCAGCACCATCGAATAACCAGCGGAAGCTTAATGGGGTGTTATTGCCTGGATCGGTTGCAATAGCGGAAAATTGTAATGTTTCACCAAAATTAATCGATATGGCTGGATCGGCTGGTGAAGTGATGATGCCATTAGGAGCCAACGCATTGAGACTGGAATCATTTAAGATAGTAAAGTTGTTAGCCGCTGCTATTTGCTCGCAGCTTGCAGGCGCACCTTTGACTTTTTTACTAATGGTTTCGTGATGAAGTTTGACTTCAATCGTACAGGGTGCTCGGGTTAAATTGCCGCTATTAAAAACCCATTGATGACTTTGATCCACTTGAGCACGACCCAGCCTAGTGCCACTATCTTTGTCAGCGATTTGCACACTAATACCGCTAACATGGGCTTGCCCAGAAACGCTTAAACTTTGAGTAGTCGAATCCCAAAAAGCCTGGCTTACAATTTCCTGACCTTTGAATTGAATCGGTGCTTGCTCACCACATGAATATAAAGCTAGTAAAACAAATCCAAAAAGTGTCAGCATTAGGCCGACTTTCAGCTTTCGCTGATTTGCTATAGGCGTCATTATCCCTTCCCCATCGAATCGTTTGAGAACGAAACTACGCTGACTTTGCAGCTGCTATGTTTTAGGTGAGGATTCTCAGAATTATGCGCTTAATGATTTAGCGATTTCCGAACATCTAGTTGGATAAAACAACGCAATACTCAGTAGAACAAGCGATTGTGTTATGAGAGTTTCCCTACCCCACGTGAAAAAGTCCTGTTACAGACTTATTGTTATAGGGAAAAAGATAGTTGTTACGCCGAGGATATTCAAGGTTAAATGCATCATTTATATAAGACAGCACTAGGACACAAAGAGTCGTCAACTGAGGGGGGATGTGATCAACCCCTTATGCCCCAATGCAAAGGATGGGCGTGATCAGGGGTTGGGCAACCCAAGCTGGCGCATCCTATATTCTGCTTCAGCAAGTCCCAGGCCAAGCCTGAATCATTAGTTAAGTAATTGTTAATTAAGATAATTATTATTCCAAGCTGAGTTAATTGAAAACATTTCGTCTGTGTTTGGCAACAGACGAAGAAGTCATTATGAAAATTTAAGAAACTTTTCTTTGGTCTATTTGTTCCGGTTTTAGATTGTGTTTGGCATATTCCAAAAATATGCCTTGCTCGACAAACATAGTGAATAAATCAGGATCAAGATGACCGGATGCGACCATATCCTGCATGATCTTCATGGCAATCGATAATTTCATTCCTACTTTATACGGACGATCTGATGCGGTTAAAGCTTCAAAAATATCTGCAATACACATAATCCGTGCTTGTACCGACATTTGCTCACCGGTAAGTCCGCGTGGGTAACCACTGCCGTCCATATGTTCGTGATGAGAACCTGCGATTTCTGGTACGTTTCGTAAATAACGAGGGAAGGGTAGCTGCGCCAACATATTAATACTGGTGACAACATGGTTGTTAATGAGTTCGCGTTCTTTGTCATTCAAAGTGCCACGATTAACACACAGGTTTTCAATTTCATCAGCATTGAGCAATGGTCGATGTTCACCTGTATGTAGTTGGTAACTATAGGAGCCAATTTCATGAACCCGTGCTTTATGGGCATCCTCCATAAATTCCGCGCCTTTATTCATTTGAGCTAAAAATTCTTGGTCGCCATCCAGTTTTTGCATCATTTCTTTATAGAGTTTTTGCGCGTGATCATTGGGTTTGAATTCAGATTGCTCGGCGATTTGCATTTTTAATAGCGCAAGTTCGCGTTCTTTACGAATTAGCTCAAAACGTAACTGCACATTTTCGATACGGTCGTAAATGGTTTCAAGCTTACTGGACTTGTCGACCACATGCACTGGTGTAGTGATTTTGCCGCAGTCGTGCAATAACGCTGCAATTTTTAGCTCATAAAGGTCTTCTTCGCTGAAGTTTACCTCAGCTAGTGGGCCATGATTACAATCATTCACACCTTCAGCGATGCGCATGGCAATATCCGGTACACGACGGCAATGACCACCGGTATAAGGTGATTTTTCGTCGATGGTGAAAGCAATAACTTCGACGAATTTTTCAATGAGTGTGCGTAATTCGCTAATGAGTAATTGATTGGTTAATGTGATGGCTGCTTGCGAGGCTAATGATTCGACGAGTTGCTGATCCTCCATACTGAAACTTATCACTTCATTGCTAGTTCGGTCCAACGCATTGATTAATTGCAGTACGCCTATGATTTGGTTTTCATGATTTTTCATGGGTACTGTTAGAAAAGATTTGGAATGATAGCCGGTTTGTTCATCGTATGCCTTGGTGCCGGAAAAATCGAATTCGCCGGTATGATCATAGGCATCGGCAATATTAACCGTGAGTCCGCTAATAGCAGCAAACGTTGCAACTGACGAGGTATTAGGCACTTGGTTTTCATTATAAAGTTGCACAGGTTTTAAGGTAATAGCTTCACCCGTGGTACCACCTTTTGTTATGTTTAAGGATGCGGTGCGCATAATTTCAAAATGCAAGTGATTATCTTTAACCAGGTAAAGTGTTCCCCCATCGGCATTGGTGATTTTTTTTGCGCCAATAAGAATACGCTCCAGCATTTTCTCGCGGTTTTGTTCCGCGGATAAGGAAATGCCGATCGCGTTCAGCTCTTCAACTCGAGCCAGCAATTCATCGTTTGTTACCATGGATTCTTCCGTTTACTGCGTCCCCGTGCCAATTTATCGAGCGCACAGCTACAAAAGTGAAGTAAATAAATGATAATCAGCAGTATAAATGGATATGAAGCGCTTGGTTTATTCCCAACGGAAAATTAGAGCGCCGATAATAAGAAATAGCAAGCTCATTAAGCTAAGCGCTAATAATTCTGGAAATATTTGGGTGATGCCTGCGCCTTCGGTCATAATCGCACGTGCGCCTTCAACTAAATGGGTCAGTGGTAAAATTTGAGCTAGCGCAATAACCCATTCGGGGCTGCCTTCCAGAGAAAACCACACACCGGACAATAACATCATGGGCCAGGAGAATAAGTTGAGCATACCGCCCGCCAGTTCTTCACTACGTAAACGTGCAGCGACAAGCAAACCCATATTGATTAAACAAATCGAGCCTAGTGTTGATACAAAAAATAGAAGCCAGTAAGAGCCAATCATGTGAAAGTCGATAAATAAATCACACCCGACATAAACAAAAACAGTGATTGCTTGAATTAATATGAGACGGGATGCCATTTGTGCTAATAAAAATTGCACGGCGGATAGTGGTGTCGCTTTTAAACGTTTGAGATAGCCGTTTTTACGATAACGCACAATGACATAGCCTACACCAAATAAACACGAGAACATCATATTCATGGCGAGTATGCCAGGTAGCACCCAGTCAACATAACGAATTTCTTTGCCTTCAACGGTTTGTTGTGCGAAGTCTTGGCCACCGCTGCCCCAGAGAATACGTTCGAGCAAATAGCCTTTGGGAGAACTGCTATTGATCCAATACACGGCTTGTGGGTGTGTTTGAATGACTAAGTCAAGCTGGTGTTTACGAACCCGGTCTTGCGCTTGTTGCGTATCAGTGAATTCGACAAATTGAATATGCTGGGTTTGCGCAAAATTTGGCAGCACTGTCGTTAGTTGTTGCTGCGTACCGATCACACCGACTTTGTAGAGTAAATTGTTGTCGTCGGAAAAAATAATTGAAAAGCCAAAGACTAATAAAATCGGAAACGCAATATTCCAACTGAGTGAGGAACGATCCCGCAAAAACTCTTTATTTCTCGCTAGAAAAATGGCGATAAATGCTTGCATGATTAAACTCGTAACTCGCTACCGGTGAGTGATAAAAACAAATCTTCTAAATTCCAGGCACGGATTTGCATTTGTTGCAGTGGAATCTTATGTGTCAATAAGGTTTGAATGGTGTGTTCAATATTTTCGCTCTGGATGTCATAGTGGCTATTTCGCACATAAAAGCTAAGTTGCATTTCATGCAAGATTTGCTCATCAATGTCCTTGGGTAATTGTATCACTGTGTCGGCAAAATGCGCTTGTAACAAGTCTCTAGGCGTACCTTGTGAAATAACTTTGCCTTTGTCCATAATTGCAATAATATCGCATAAGGTTTCAGCTTCTTCCATATAGTGGGTGGTTAGCACAATGGTTTTGTCTCGGGACTTAACCAGTTCAATCAGTTGCCAGAAATTACGTCGCGCTTGTGGATCTAAACCAGTGGTGGGTTCATCTAAAAAAATAATTTCGGGATCATTGATCAATGCAATGGCTAATAAAACGCGCTGTCGTTGGCCACCAGAAAGTTTATGAGTATAACGATCAAGAAAATCACCTAAGGAACAGAGTTCAATCAGCTCTTGTTGGGGGATGGTCTTTTGATAAAGATTGCCAAACAAGTTTAAAGTGTCCTGCACGGTAAGGAATTCTTGTAAGGCGGTGGATTGAAATTGAATGCCCGCCTCTTGGCGGAATTGTTGATCCAGTGGATGATTTTTATAAAGTACTTGTCCAGCAGACGGAGCCTGGATGCCTTCCATGATTTCTACCGTGGTGGTTTTTCCTGCGCCATTGGGGCCTAACAGTCCAAAACAAACACCGCGCGGAATCTTAAAACTAACATTGTTAACAGCGGTTAGTTTTCCAAAATGCCGGACTAAGTCTTTGACTTCGAGTATGGTTTCCATTGAGGTAAAAAATAATTTAGTTATATTTAATGTAAAGCGTGTGGAATCGACAAGGTAAAAGCGGGAACCGTAGCCGCAAATTCAGTTTCATCATCGGCGATCATTTGGTAAGTGCCTTCCATGCTACCCACGGGTGTTTCCAAAACTGTGCCACTGGTGTATTGAAATGATTCGCCGGGTTTAAGGAACGGCTGTTCACCAACAACGCCAACGCCTCGGACCTCCTGTACATTGCCTAATGCGTCAGTAATGGTCCAATGACGGGTTATCAAGCGAGCGGCTATATTTCCTTCATTTATGATGGTGATGGTATAAGCGAACACATAACGATTGAGTTCAGGCGCTGATTGTTCTTCAATAAATGAAGTTTTAACCTCGACACGTATTAAATAAACGCTATCTTGTGTGTTTAGACTTTGCTCTTCAGTACTCATAATTTACTCGCTAGGTTTAAGGCGCCCAGCAAACCACTTTGTGTGTTGCAAATAATTGTAACGGGAATACGGCTCAATTCTTCTCGCATACGGCCTTTTGCTAAAAATGCTTGCATAAATTCACCTTCATTGAACCAGTTTAGCAGACGTGGCGCAATACCCCCAGCGATATAAAGTCCGGCGGTGGGCAGCAAGTTTAAGGCCATATTCCCTGCAGATGCTCCATAAATTTGCATAAATAAACGAATACTATCCATGGCCAAGGTTTGGCGTGCAGTTGCGGCTTCTGTAATTTTCGCAGCGTGCATATTTTTCGGAATAATATCGTATTGGCGGCCTAGGAAGCGATAAATGTTTTCAAGACCTTGTCCTGATAATACGCGTTCCAATGAAACATGCTCATGTTGTTTGTATAGAAAATGCAATAACTCGATTTGTTTCTCAGTCGTTGGCGCAAAATCTACGTGTCCACCTTCAGAGTTGAATGGGTTAATCTCATCGCTATCCTGATAAGCATAAGCACAGCCTAAACCAGTGCCTGCACCGATGATGGCTATCATGCCTGGTGTAATTTTTTGTCCGGCTTGCAACACTCGAAGATCTTTTGCCTCTAATAGTGCAATGCTATGTGCAATTGCAGTGAAATCATTGGTGATGCATAGTTGTTTTATTTTTAATTGGGCTTTTAATTCACGGCTATCGATTCGCCATGGTAAATTTGTGACTTGTGCAGTTTGCTCTCCGTCTGCGGAGGTGTGCACAGGGCCTGCGATTGCAAAACAGGCACGCGTAGGGTTGGGGCTGTCCGCGAGAAATAACTGAATAACCGGCCCTAAGTTGGAAAAGTCAGCGCTGGGATATTCTTGTTGTTTAAGGGTGTTGAAGGTTTTGCCATTGAATTTGGCTAATAGCAAACGACTACGAGTACCACCAATATCCGCCGCCAATAATATATTATTTGCCATCAATTAACCTCGCTGCTTCTTTATCGGCAAAACATTCGAATTGTCCCTGGGCTTGAATATGATTGACCGGGTATTGTGGATCAGTTTTCGCTTCATCCAAAACCTGTTTGAGAATGGTTTGTTTACTTGCGCCGCAGGCTAATATAATAATCTGTTTGGCTTGGTTTATCACGGGAATGCTTATGCTTAGCCGCCAGCACTTTAATTTATCCACGTAGTTAGCAACAAATCCGTGTTCGGTTTCTTTAAGTGCGTTTGTGTCAGGGAACAAAGACGCCGTATGGCCGTCTTCACCAATGCCTAATAATATTAAATCAAAAACCGGTAAGTGATTCTTCTGCGGTAAACAACTTAAACGTTGACTGTAGTCTTGCGCCGCTTGTTGCGGACTTAAATGAGTGGCGACGGCTTCGATTGCCACCTTGTTTTTATGTTGAAGCAAGTCATCAAACAAATAGCGTTGTGCTAACGCATAATTACTATCGGGGTGATCATTTGGTACATATCGCTCATCGCCAAGAAAAAAATGTGCATGTTCCCATGGGATGTCGTTGTTATGTGCACGTTGGCGTAAATATTCATATAAACGTTTGGGTGTGCTGCCACCGGATAATGCAATATTACATTGGCGCTGCTCGGCATGTGCTTGCTGTATTAGCTGAATCATGCGTGAGGCAACTGCTTCGACTAATGCCTTATCACTGGAGAAAATAGTTAATTGGGCTTGCATTACATCCTGTCCAAGCAAAATCAATTATTGTGCAAGTTAGATGCCCTTTGCTGCCAGGGCCTGGTTATTCTTAGCCAACTGTTTGTGCAGTCGTTGTTTTAAAAAATATAATCCATCAAGCTTTGGATTGATCAATTCGAGCTGTTGAATTAAACGTTGCGCCCAACTGATCTGCTCTTGCGTCAGTGCGGTATCGGCCAAGCTTTTATAACGCTCAGCTTGTTGCTCGTATAAATTGTTTAATGCGTTGGTCCACTGGTTAAATTCAGCCAATTGATTATTCGCACTGCTATATTCAATCAAGCTGCGTAGCGTATGTACATCGTGGTTTAACATGTCTTGATAATAAGCCGAATCAAATCTAGCTTGTTTTATATTTTCACGTGAAGCCAATAGCGCTAACCATTGTGTTTGTTGCTCGATGACTTGGAGCTTGCTGTTGGCGCCCGTGTAATACGCTAGCATTGCCTGTGCTTGTTGGCGTACTTGAGTTTCTTGGATTCGTGCTAGACTTTTTTGAGCATTCTCGGTTTGTTCTTGTTCGAGATAGATTTGCATTTGTTGAATATGTGCTTGGTCCAACCAATGATTACGCGATAGATATAATTCAGTGGCGGCTTCATAATTGAGTTGCCAGGCAAGATAATGATGTAGCAAAGCTTCGCCCCAGTCTGGGTCGATTTTTTTTAATTGAATGATAATTTTTTCTGCGGTAACGGGTGTGTTCCAATATAAATAAAATTCTGCAGCTTCCCATAATTGTTGTTTGGCTTGTTGTGGTTCTAGATAGCCAACAAGATCAAATTGAAACTGAGATTGCAGGTATAAATAAGGATTTTCATCACCAACCGGGTTATCAATAATTTTTGATAAGCGAACTTCAGAAAGAATATTAGTGTCGCGATTCGCGGTTGCATCGCCAGCAGCCGCAACTGCTTCATCACGCGACAAGGCAAAAAACCACAGCAGGTCTCGCGGTTTGTTAATGAGGAAACGATCCAATACGGGTTTAATCGCAGGTGCTTGCATACGCTGAGCAATTTGCTCATAGTTCAAGCTCAGTGCTTGCTTGGAGCCAATCATTAAAAAATCACCTTGCTCAAGATTCGCCATAGTTAAGCCGTGAGGAAAGACATTGTAAAATGCTTTGAGTAATGATCGTAAGGTTGTTACGTCCATGCGAAATAGATTCACCCATTGTGAATAAATACCATCATCGTTTAAACGCGAATGCACCAGTTGGAAAAACTCTTGAGTAAATACATTTGAAGCACCGGCAAGCCATGGGTGTGATGCTTGTGCTGCAATAATGTCATACTGATTATCCTCGACGAGCAAGGTATTACGGGCGTCATTGATTTGTAAATTGACTCGAGGATCATTTAGCGCTAACGCAGGTCCATTCTCTATAACACGACTGGCTTCTATCACGGCTTCCTCTAGCTCAACAACACGAATCGATGCTAAATTGGTATGAGTCAAGGCTCGAGTGGTTATGCCGCCACCATAGCCAACAACAAATGCAGATTCTGGCTTAGGGTGTAAGAAATAAGGCATATAGGCTAATAATGATTCGACGACTAAGGCATTGTTCGGGTTTTGCATATCGATAATGGATTCATTCAATCCATTGGCTTGCACTTTGGCGTAGCGTTCATCATAGGTCACTAAACTGATGACGCTCACTTTACCTTCTTTGAGAAATAAATAATTAGGCGCTTTGCCGGATAACACATCTACATCAAATTTGTAGCCAACTGAGGTAATTAAACGTTGGTAGTCTAGATTGGGAATTAACCAATGCAATAAAGCAAGAAATAACAAACTCGCCGCAAGTGGTTTGATGCGAATTAAGGCTTGTGAACGAAATAAAAATAAAACAGGCGTTAGTATGACTAATCCGGCCATCAGATTGAGCAAAGTATTGGTGCCATATTGTGGGATTAGCCAAAAACCCGCAGTGATTGAGCCAGCGATGGCGGCTAATGTGTTTATCGCATAGGCTTTTCCTACACGTGTGCGCACGCCATGTAAATCACCACAATAAAGTTTTAAGTTAATGGGAAACAGTGCGCCAAAAACAAACGTCGCTGGGAATAATAAAATAAAAACTAAAAAGTATTTCAGCCACTGTTTAATCCAACCAGGACCGCCCAAGTGGTTTATTCCTTCGTAAATTGCAGGCACCATATTAAGTCCGGCGCGCGTTAGTATTAGCAATAGACCAACAAGCAATAAACCATAGGCCAACCAGCGGGCGGGATGCTGTATGCTTTCGAGTCGGTTTTTAATTGCCCAGGAACCCGCAGCGATACCGATAAGAAATATTCCGAGAATGGCGGCAAATCCATAAATGGTAGTGCCGGTGAATATGGATAAATATTTGGTCCAAGCCACTTCTGTGGCGATACTGGCGAAGCCAGTAACGAATAAAACGATTAGGGCAAGGGTGCGATGCTCGGGCGTGCCGAGTAAGGCCTTTTCGGTTGGGTTATAGGGCGTGCTCAGTTCGGTTTCAAGTGGCGGTAAACTAATGCGCCGATTGAAAAGCATGGCCAATGTAGCAACGAAAAGATTTAATGCCACGGCAATATAAATGGCGCCATCAAGGCCCACGCTGGGGATAAACCAAAATCCGGCAAACAAAGCACCGAGAACTGCGCCAAACGTATTTAGACTATAGAGCTGGCTAATTCGCAAACCCACTTCATTTTCTTTACGAACCAGAATCGACGCCATGACTGGGAATGTGGCACCCATGCAAATAGTGGGAATCGCGAGTAAAGCCATAGCTGTAAAAAACTTATAACCCAGGTGTTGACCTAACGCGGGTGATGACGCTAGTAGCTCGGGCAAATTTAACAAAATGGGCAATAGTGCCAATCCACTAAGCGCGATAATTATTTCTAAAGCGATATAAAGGCGAAAACTATGAATGCGGTTACGCGTCATGCGCTCAGCCATAAAGCTACCCAAGGCCATGCCCATGAAAAATGCTGCTAGCACAGTGCTAATCGAAGCACTGGTAGAGCCCATGCTCAGCCCTAGCAATCGAACCCAAGTAACTTGGTAGGTGAGTGCAGCAATGCCGGAAAAAATTAGGAAAATAGCTGCGACTAAATACAAATGTTACCTCCCCACGCGTATTTCTATTATTTAATGATTATTTTCGCTTACTTGTAGCATTGTCATGGCGAATTGACGCATATGTCCAAGCAAACCTTTTTTATTGTGCAGACCAGTTATACCGATCGACCACCTTGTTTGAATTAAAAATCACTTCCAGCATTTTAAATCTAGCATCTTTAAAATTGGGTGGCTTGCCTGCGGCATAATAATACACCCAGCGGGTATATTGGCTGCCGTTGCTCTCGAAAATTTTTCCTCGATTGGTCGGTTCACCCAAAAAGGATTTGACCTCATCTTGGCTGGTCTGTCCTTGTTTGACCCATTGCTGAAATTTATCCGAATCAAAGTCTTTGCCAAAATGCAGCGTGGCGCATGCGCTCAAACCTAGAAGCGTAACGGCTAGAATAACTTTGTTTAAACGGGTGAAATATTTCATGTAGATACTGCTCCCTCGCTATTAACTCTGTATTAAGCTCAACATAGTAAACCTAGTAGAAATAAGAAAAAAATCAAAATCCTACATTTTTGTTATAATTAGGCCAGTGTAGTGGCGCCACGCCGTGAAGACAAGTTAACTGATTGAAAAATATTAGAATAAATTGGGGAAGAGCTGATTCATGAGAAATTATAGGACTTGTTCAGATTGGCCTGTGATTACGGCAAGCCTGCGCTTGTTAATGATCATATGGATGTTGAGCCCAATACTCAGTTGCACCAACACTCAAGACCCTGAGCCTGAACCTCTTGCTGATCTCCTCAAAATTGAAGTAACGCCCGATCATGTGGAAATTCCATTAGGTAGCACTGTGGGTTTTATGGTCACCGCTTATTATGTCGACGGTTCCTCGTTTAATATTTCTCAAGACGCGACTTGGTCACAGCAACCCGGTTGTGATGGCTCGACTTGCATGTTCGAAGTCAATAGCAGTATTCCTGTCAACAGTGTCAGTGACGATTTGCAATTGCGTTCGGTTTCGCGTGGTGATAATGACGGTGAAACAACATTGCGGTTTAGCTACCGTGATGGCAAAACGATTAAAAGCGCTGATGCAACTGTTAAAATTAATCAAGCAGTTTTGAGTGGAGTCAGTGTCGTCGCCACGGGTGGCGGCGGTTTTGAATGGCCCTTAGGTTTTGATCGTCACTTTCAAGTACGTGCAGATTATAGCGATGGTAATTTTGAATTTGTGACACAGCAATACCAGTTCGCGATCGAAGATACACTGATTGCCGATATTACCGGTGGCGCTGAAGCACCGGGATTGGTGAGTAGTTTTACCGTCGGTGAAACGTTTATGCTGATGGCGCCATTAAGCGATGATATGCCGCCTATCGAACCGATCAAAATCAGCATTTTGCCACCGGTGTTAGTATCAATAGATGTGATTAATCAAGCGGATGGGGCTGTGATGACCGGTCTGGAGATTAAATTACCACGCAATGAGTTTTTCGAGTTAGGTTTGGTGGGTAATTACAGTAACGGTGCGCGTGTCATTGAAGGTGAAGCTTTAGCCCTTGAACATTGGCAAGTGGCCAATCCATCCGTGGTTTCCATAAGTCTGAGTGAAGCAGTACGGCTCACCTCATTAAGCGGCAATGGACAGCAATCTCAAGTCAATTATTCACTAGGCAATATCACCAGCAGTTTTGTTATCAAATCCATTCCTGGTAAACCCGATGAAATTCGTATTCAACTTTACACCGATGGAAGCAATAACGGTCAGACGATTCCCGCCAACGTGACTGCCGGTTTGGGTTTTTCAGTTCAGGCCATCGGCGTTTATGGTCCTGAAAAAAATGAAGAAGTGATTTTAAATGATTTCCTTGACTGGTCAGTGGAGAGTACTGATGGTGAAGGTCAGGGGCGGATTGTTAGCATGCCTAGTGGCAATAGTAGTTCGAATATTATGCAGTTTGAATCAATACAGCCTGGAGCCGTCAATATTAAAGCCGCTTATGCGGACAAACAAGTGCTGGAATCCTTATTTATTGATCCTCCTGGATTAAAATCTTTGCGCTTGCGTCCAAGCCCGTCCGAATATTGGATGACGCCGGGTATCAAAGAAAAATTTCAGCTCAGTGTTGAAGTGCGTTACACCAATACCAATACTCCCTCAGGCTGGGAACCATTAACAATCAATATTGACGCAACATTTGCTACGGCTATGCCGGGACTCCAGTTGCAGTGGACTGATCAAACATTGGCTTATGAAATAATGTTATTAAACAAAACCGATGTTATCGCTGATGCAAATGACCGGGTCAATATCCAGTTACAAGCCACGGCTTATGATACATCCACTATAACCACCTCTAGTGTTAGTTTTGAGTTTCGTAATATTGTTGGATTACGCATGTCACCAAGCCAGTTTGGGTTAGGTCCCGGTGAGACGGGTGCGCTTGATGTAGACACTAAATTGTCCGGCGGTAATAGTGGTGGTTTTATCAGCGATATTGAACCAGATTCGAGCAATCTTGTGTGTAATCTCACATTGATTTCCCATGAACCACTCACAGTATTAGCCAATGACGCTATGACTGTTTCAGCGGTGAAAGGCCAGTGTGAGGTCAGCGCCAATGATTTGTTAACAAAAGCGGAAGCCGAAATTTCGGCGCAATGGACCTTAGCTAATGACACTTTTATTACGACTGTGGAAGACGTCGCCAATGTTTATGTTTTGCCTAAAATCGGCGACATCGACTTAGCAACTTCCGGTCTTGAGGTGCCGGTCGCTGATTGGAGTGATCAAGGTCAAAGTCACGCAAAATATTATGTCTTCGGCGCAGTGCCTGGGCAAATGTACAATATTCGTTTGCACCCCAAGGATGGCAAAGCATTCACGTCGGGTGATCAATTAAAAGTGGCTGCTGACTGGGATTTCACTCAGCGTTTATGCGTAGCCAGCGGCATGAATATAGATAGTCAGGATTTAAGTTGCAATATTCAAGCGTTATCAGCAAGTATATTTGTTGATGTTAGCGGTGTCAGTGAGCCAACCGTGATTCGCGGAGCAACACCTTTAATCGGTGGTGCAGTTGATAGCGCGCCCTTTATAATGAGCGCGGCTATTCCCGGTGAGTATAATGTTTCGACCCCTCATTGGTTTCGTGATGTTTCTAACATGGGTTTGATTGCACCGAATAAAGCATTACGGGTCGTGGTTGATTGTGTTTATATTGTTAGTCCCGATGAATGCTTGGGCGAAGTCAATCAGATAACTAGCATGAATGCATTTAAAGTGGATCGTGCAAATAATCATGGCTTCCAACTTAGTTTGTTTACGGCGAATCGTGCTTGGGGTACGAGTGGTGGTGTAGGTCCGAGTGATTTTTGCGTCGGCATTGGACAAAATCCGGCAACGACACTTGCGTGCGTGTTACGCCTAGATCAAGCTCAAGAACTTTATCTAGGTTTGTTAGCCGAGTCTGAATCACGAGACTTGCGAATAAACCGGCCGCATGTGCGTTTGAGCATTGAACACACACCAATGGCTGAGCATCAATACAGCAATGAACAAAACATTCCGCTTAACATGAATCAGACCCATCTAGGTACGGTACAAAACCGTGGAATAGAGGGTGTATCCATGAGTAGCTACGTGGTTACCTATGGATCGAGTGTTTCAGTAGTGAATCATCATCATATTCGTTTGAGCAATGTTACTGGTTCAGTGTATTTGGAAGTAATTAAATCAGGTCCCGACGATACAGGAACCAAAGTGCCATGTCCGGAGCCCCAGCAAAGCAATCTGGACTCTCAGAGTATTGAATGTGTGGTTCGCTATGGTGATCGTAACTTAAGTGATAATCACTACTCGATTAATGTATATGCGCATAAAACCAATGATAATTCATTTCTCGATACCGCACGCCAAGGTGGTTCACGTTACACCATTCATGTGACCGAAGAAATCGAGTAACACCCATAGCGACGGGTTTTACTCGAATAAATTCAGCGAATTACTTTATTTTTTTAACCATCTGCCGATGAACTCCAAGTGCCCGAGGCGATTGCATGGAGCCGCTTTACGCAGATGGAAAAGCCAAGTTTTATCAATTCATTATCTATCCGCATTAAACTCAATCTAACGATTGCAGCCATTTTTATAATTGTGGTCTGTGTGGTGACTGCAATGCATTTAAAGCACGAACAAGAAGCCATGATGGAATTGGCGAAAGAACAAGTGACCGATTTAACGACGTGGTATTTTGATAGTTTGAATACCATGATGCTGACGGGAACTATGAAAGATCGTGGTATTTTACGCAAAAAATTATTAGCACGTTCGAATGTCACTCAAGCAAGAGTTATTCGTGGACAACCGGTGACGCAACAATATGGTCCCGGCTTAACCGAAGAGGCTGCAGTGGATGAATGGGATCATAAAGCACTGCAAGGTGAATCAATTATTCTGGTAGAGCGAAATTCCAAAGGTCGGGTGCTGACCGTACTTACGCCGTTTCGCGCTACCGATAATACACGCGGCGTAAACTGTTTAGAATGTCATAACGTTACTCCCGGAGCGGTTAATGGTGCCATTCGTGTTAGTTATTCCTTACAAAGATATGATGATGGTTTAAAAAAAGAAGTTATTTTTAATATCGTCAGTAATTTATTTTTTTCTTTTCTCGGTTTGATTCTTATCAATTTGTTAATTACCAAGTGGGTAGTGAAACCCATCGATTCGCTTATGCGAGTAGTGAACTTACGTGCCCAAGGTAATATCAGCGCACGCGCCGACATCCATAATCCCGATGAATTAGGCAAGTTAGCCGATGGGTTCAATATTATGGCGGATAATGTTGATGCAAGTATTCAACGGGAACTGGCAAATGCGGCTGATTTACAGCAAAAAGTAGATGAGTTGTTGACCGTAGTGAATCGAGTCACCGACGGCGATTTTCATACTAAGATCAGCTTCTCTGGCGATGATAGCATTGGTGAACTTGCTGGAAGTCTGCAAATCATGATTGATTATATTCGCATATCTATCGACGAGAAAAAACAGACGGTGGAAGAACTGAAGCAAAAAGTGGATAAGATATTATCCTTGGTTACGCAAGTGTCTCATGGCGATTTGACTCAGGGAATATTGATTCAAGGTGATGATGCCATTGCGCAACTGGCAGTGGGTGTACAAGCCATGACGGATAGTCTCAACGACTTGGTGGTGCAAATTCAATTGAGTATGTTGAAAGTGGGAAATGCGACCAATGAAATTCAGACCAGTATTCGTCAAGTAGAATCCAATGCGGTAACACAGGCCAACAACACCAATCAAATCGCCAGTAATGCATTAAATATTTCAAATAAAAGTCGCGAGTTGTTGACAACTATGGATAGCTTGTCCCGTGTTACTGAAGAAGCAGCAAAATCCGCGCAAACTAGTCATAGCGGTCTCGCAGGCTTGGAAGAGTTAATGACAGATGTTGGAGACGCGGTTGAAAATATTACGTTTAAATTAAATATCTTGCGTGACAAAGCAAGCAACATTAATTCTGTCGTCACCTTAATCGGTAAAATTGCAGACCAAACCAATTTGCTTTCACTTAATGCGTCGATCGAAGCAGAAAAAGCTGGTGAGTATGGTCGCGGATTCGGTGTAGTTGCTGGCGAGATTCGACGTTTAGCCGATCAGACGGCGGTGTCAACTCTGGATATTGAGCAAATAATTGTTGAAATGCAACAGTCCGTCACCGACTCGGTTGCGAGTATGTTGACGTTTAGTAGCCAAGTGCAAGCGATTGTGTCCCAAGTTCAAGGCGTTAGTCAGCAACAAGCGTTGATTATTGATAAAGTGGAAACGATTGCACCAAAAATAGAAACTGTGCATCAAGTGACTCGTGAACAATCCATGGGAGCAAACAAAATCACTGATGCAATTACCTTGTTGAATAATAGTGCTCAAGAAACCGTTACTCAATTGCAAAGTTCAAGTCGGGCATTGCATTTTCTCAGTGATGCCGAAAGTGAATTGCAGCAAAGTATTGCGCGCTTTCGTGTGAATGGCAGACGCCAAAGCGATCGCTCGACATGAATGCCGATGTGAAAATCGACCCCTGCTGGCGTGAAATTGGCGTTTGGAGTGAAACCGAACCACAATGTGAACGCTTGGCGCTGGTCGGTCATTGTAGTGACTGTCATGTGTTAAAGGAAATTGCCAACAGATTTTTCGGGCAGCGTAATAATACTCAAGCGTTTTGTCTGTCCTCAAGCATAGAAGAAGATACAAGCCCGACACAACGGTTTGCGGTGGCTATGCTCGGTTTATTTAATCGAAACTATTTGGTACCGACAGAATGCATTGTTGCGGTTGCGCACAAACCAAAATTGCATTCATTGCCAAAATTTCAGAATGAACTAATCAAAGGTATTGCCTATGTCGAGGGACGTTTAGTGTATGGCTTGGATGTAAGCTTTGTAATGGAAATGCCAACTGAAGGTGGAAGTGAATCGTTGCGAGAAGTAATCATTTTGCGGCTACAACCACAAATGGAAGTTGCGTTGCCGATTACCCGTTTTTTAGGTTTGCAGGCCTGTAGCGTGGACGACTATATCGCATTGACCAACGAATATTTGCCCGAGCATCGGCTGACTTCTCAGGCGGTGAATTTTTCCAATCAAAAAGTCTATTTGCTAAATATGGAATTTTTACGCACCCGGCTTCAAAAGGTGTTTGTATGAATTCAAAAAACCTTGATGACTTGCAATCATTGTCCATGCATGAACTTTTCCATTTAGAGCTAGAAGGTCAGCTTGATTTGATAGAATCCGTGGTGGTGAAAGTAGAAAAAAATGCATTGGATGAAGTATTGCTGAATGAGTTAATGCGTGCAGCCCATGCCATCAAAGGCGCCGCACGCATGATTGAATTGGATGTTGTAGTGACAATCGCGCACTGGCTAGAAGAAAGTTTTGTTGCCTTGCTGAATAATAAACACTTGGCCAGTGATCCCCTATTCGCCATTCTCTGGCAAATGATTGATCTATTGAAGAATCTCAAAGATATTGCAGAAAAAGATGTGGCTGAATGGGCTGAAACTGTAAAACTGATTGTCGAGCAATATATTGCAACATTGAGTGCGCTATTGCAACAAGTGCCGTCGAGGATGTTGAAGCCGGTAACGCATCAGCCACAAATCAGTGGCAAGCCAGCAACGTCTGGTCAGGAACACTATATTCGAATTAAGAAAAATATACTAAATACAATTATACAAGCCGCTGATGATGCTGTCATCGAAGCGAGGCGCTTCGAGACTTTAGCCAGTTTTTTTAATCGCACGCGGCAAAAACTTTATCAGTTAGACAATAATCTATTAGATATCTACCGGCATATGCAAAATTCCTCATTAGGTAGACATTATGTGGAGCCAATAAAGCATTTAGGTCAAATGCTTGGCGAATTAAAAAACGACATCAGTGATGGTATTGATCGATACAATTTGCACGAATACAAATTGTCGCTGCTAACAAAAACATTACAGAAAAATCTATTACTCACACGCACCCGTCCCTTGGCTGAAGCGTTGCGGGATTTTCCGCGGATGGTGAGAGATGCGTCTAAAAAACTTGGAAAGTCAGTCGATTTGTCCCTAACAGGTGTCGATGTGCTTGTTGACAGAGACATGCTTGATGCATTGGTGGCGCCGTTAGAGCACATTGTTTTAAATGCTATCGATCATGGTATCGAGTCTCCGAAGCAGCGTATGGCTGCCACTAAAGCTGAATATGGAAACATTTCACTACACGCCAAAGTGGTTGCAGGCATGTTGTTTATTAATATTCAGGATGATGGTCAGGGCATTGATCTGCACCAATTGAAGCAAACCATTGCGCTTAAAGGTTTGCAACGCTTGGGTGAACTTGATGAATTAGATGATATGCAAGTGCTAGATTATATTTTCACTCCAGGATTTAGTACAAGAAGTGAGGCATCCAAATTTTCTGGTCGTGGCTATGGATTGGATATTGTGCATGAGGTCATAAAAAGTTTTGGTGGTACCGTACATGCGACAACGGCCTTGGGTAAGGGAATGACGATTCAAATTTTATTGCCTTTAAATCGTTCACTTTTAAAATCATTAGTTGTTTCTGCTGGTGGAGAATTGTACGGTTTGCCTGTCGCGAAGCTGATTCATGTGTTAAAAGCAAGTCGAAAAGAAATACACGAAGAGTCGGGAACGTTTTACGTAATTTACCATCAAACACCAGTGCCTCTGATTCACATTAATCAAATACTAGAAAAATTAGTATGTGCGGACGCTGTCAAAAGCTATAGCATCGTGTTATTGGACACAGATAATGGCATGTTGGGTATGGTAGTCGATCAAGTTATTGTAGAAGAAGAATTGTTGTTGCAACAGGCTACAAAATTTATATCACAACTGGATTTAGTTAATGGCGTATCGGTTAATGAACACGGCGAAGTGATTTTATTATTGGATGTGCAAAGTTTAAAAACCGAATTTCAAAAATTCAAGTCGATGGACATGCTTGACAACAATTGGTTTGTTGATGTTCAGACGGACAATCGTGTGCTTAACATACTGATTGCTGATGCATCATTGACTGCGCGTGAAGTGCAAGCAAAATTATTGCGAAGCCATGGACATGTCGTGGAATTTGCAACGGATGGCGAAGCCGCGTTGCAAAAAATTACTGACTCGGGATTTGACTTATTGATTACTGATCTAGATTTACCTAAACTCGATGCTGTCAGCTTATTGCGACATCTGAGGCAATCCGTTGCTGGTAATGATTTGCCAGTGTTAATTGTCTCTGATCATCCACTAAAGAAACTGAAAACCATTCGGGAGCAGAATTCAAACGTGCAAATATTACCAAAGGCTATGTTTTCAAAAACCGCGTTATTGCAAAAATTAGATGCAATTAAATCCTTTTTGCATAATCGTCAGCAATTGAAGCGTTAATATGAGATGTATTTAGATGTGCAAATCTAAACAAAGTTTGTCAAAAAAAAATGAATCATTTGTTGTATTATTGATCGATGATCAGATCATTGTGGCGGAAAAAGTTCGTCGCATGTTGGCCGATGAAACCGAGATAGAATTTCATTACTGCCAAAATCCTGCACAAGCCTTAGATGTCGCGGAAGCAGTTAGACCGACGGTTATTCTTCAGGACTTGATGATGCCTGAGATTGATGGTGTCAGTCTTACTCAGATATTACGCGAGAATCCGGTGACTAAATCAGTGCCAATTATTATTTTGTCAACGAAGGAAGATCCCATCGACAAAAGTTTATCCTTCTCGGTTGGTGCCACTGACTATTTGGTCAAGTTACCGGATAAAATAGAAATGATTGCGCGTATTAAAGCACATTCCCGTAGCTACCTGGCACAGTTTGAACGCGACGAGGCTTATCGAAAACTTAGGGAGTTGCAAGTCAAACTAGAAGAAAGTAATGCGGAACTAAAACGCTTATCAAGCATGGATGGTTTGACGGGTATTGCGAATCGTCGACGCTTCAATGAATTTGTAAAAACCGAATGGGCTCGGGCGATTCGAAAAAAATCAATTCTCTTCTTGATTCTGATCGATATCGACCAATTTAAGGTTTATAACGATAATTATGGTCATCAAAAAGGCGATGAGTGTTTAATTACAGTAGCAAAAAATTTGTCGGCAGGTCATCGGCGACCGGCGGATTTATTGGCACGTTATGGTGGTGAAGAGTTTGTATTGGTTTTACCTGAAACCTTCATTGATGGCGCGGAAATGGTTGCAGAAAAATTACGTGTACATATAGAAGCCTTGAATTTAACACATGAGTTTTCCTCAATTGCTGATCGAGTCACAATCAGCGTCGGTGTGGCCTGTTGTGAGCCCTATGACGCACGTGCCAGTGTTGATGACTTAATTGCATCAGCAGATTCTGCACTATATGAAGCCAAACACATGGGACGAAACCGTGTTGTAGTTAATTCTGATTGTTTAAAGAAATTTAGCCTTAAATAAAGCGTTCCATTGTTTTTAACGTTTCCCCAGTGAGTAAAAATCGCTAAAATACAGTTATGAAGCGAAATATTAAATCGTTTGAATCCGTACAGCAAACATTCGACACACAGCAACAGCAGTGCATAGATGCCTTAAATAGTGCATTTACTCAAGCCGAAGCCACCAATGTGTTGGAGCCTGCGTTTGCTTTATTGGCGGAATACGCCCTGGGTGCAGAGGCTTATATTGTAACAGCGCTTTGGCTTTCACGAGATTTAGCTGTTGAGCTCGGTGGGGATGTTCAGAAGTCCTGTGGCTCACAAGGGCTCGAATTAAGTGCTGAACTTGAACAATTACAGCAAAAATCTCAACTATGGATGCCCACCCCTGCAGATGCTGAAACCGATGTTGCGCAAAAACCAATGATGTTTTTGTCTTTAGTGAAAGATTTGCGGGTAGTATTTGTGGTACTAGCGAAGCATTTAGCCGTTTTAAATATGAACAAACAGCAAACAGAAACCGTGCAACAAGAACTAGCTTGGCAAAGTTTCAATTTTTTTGCCCCGATCGCGAATCGATTAGGCTTGGGGCAGCTCAAATGGGAAATTGAAGACTTGGCGCTTCGCTTTAGTCATCCCGCTGAATATAAAAAAATTGCAAAAGCCCTCGAAGAAAAGCGAATTGATCGAGAAACGTATGTGCTGGCATTTGCCGCACAACTCAAAGAAAAATTGGCCTTGGATCATATCCAGGGAGACATCTATGCCCGACCAAAGCACATTTATAGTATTTGGAAAAAAATGCAAAAAAAAGAACTGAGTTTCGAGCAGCTCTATGACATTCGTGCGGTTCGTGTATTAGTCGAAAATATTAATGACTGTTACGCGGTGCTGGGTCTAGTGCATAGTCTTTGGAATTATATTGCGTCGGAATATGATGACTATATTGCCGCACCCAAGTCGAATGGTTACCAATCGTTACATACGGCTGTGTTAGGTCCAGAAAACAAAACTGTGGAAGTACAAATTCGCACCTTTGAAATGCATGATAATGCGGAAAATGGCATCGCGGCGCATTGGCGCTATAAAGAAGGTAGTCATGCGGATGAGCATCTTGATAACACCTTGGACCTTTATCGTAATCAACTGGAAAATATTCAAGATGAAGCCACATCCTCACAAAAGATAACACTGACCGAAACCGCAAGTATTTATGTATTGACCCCACAGGGACGTGTCATCAGTTTGCCTCGAGGCGCAACCGCGTTGGATTTTGCTTATCATGTACACACGAATGTTGGTCACCGCTGCCGAGGCGCTAAAGTTGACGGTCATATGGTCAACCTAAAAACCGCACTCGAAAGTGGTCAGCAAGTGGAAATTATTACACAAAAAAATGCAACGCCCAGTCGAGACTGGTTGTATCCACAATCCGGTTATCTTAAAACATCACGTGCGCGCTCGAAAGTGCGTCAGTGGTTTAAGCAACAATTTAGGCAAGAGCATATTAATAGCGGCAAGTCTGCGATTCAGTCCATGCAACAACATTTGCATCTTGATCGAATTGAATTGGCTCCCTTGGTTAAGCGCTATAATTTTTTTAGCGAAGATGACTTGTATGCAGCCATCGGGCGAGGTGAAATTGGTATTCATCAGGTTGAGAATCAATTATTAGACAAATCAAAACCTACAGACGATGAAAGCATTTTGGTTGCCAAAGTCAAAACTGGAGCGACGAAAGCTAAACAAAGTCAATTTGCGGTTAACGGTGTGAATGATCTTATGTCGCATCTTGCTCGCTGCTGTAAGCCATTACCAGGAGACGAGGTTAAGGGATTTATTACGCGAGGACGGGGTATTGCTGTGCATCGATTAGATTGTCAAAACTTAATGAACTTAAAGCGCCGCTTCCCACAGCGAATTGTGGATGTTGATTGGGGTGGTGGAACGAATAGTCGCTTCGAGATTGATGTTGAAATTCATGCGCTTGATCGATCGGGTTTATTGCGCGATGTCACATCTGTGGTTGCGGCTGAGGATGTTAATGTGTTGGCTGCCAATACCCAAACGAATAAACGGACACGTGAAGCAAAAATGGTGATTACATTAGAATTAAGTGATCATGATCAGTTGACTCGCGCCATGAGTCGACTGGAACAAATTCAGTCAGTTTTATCTGTTCATCGGAAAACATAAAAACATGAATAAACATTACGAATTATCGGATCTACTGACTTTGATGCGCTCACTGCGTGATAGGGAAAAAGGTTGTCCATGGGACCAAGTACAGACCCATGAAAGTTTAAAACCATTTTTAGTAGAAGAGGCTTACGAAGTGCTAGCGGCAATTGATAGTGAGCAATCGCATCTATTATGTGAAGAACTAGGCGACTTGCTATTTCAAATCATATTTCATAGTCAAATAGCGACAGAAAACTCATTGTTCTGTTTTGACGATATCGTGCATACAATCACAGAAAAAATGATTCGACGGCATCCTCATGTGTTTGCAGATGTGCGCTATGCCACTATCGAAGAACAAAAACAAGCGTGGGCTGATATTAAAGCAGAAGAAAAGCGAGCAAAAGGCTTGGATACTAATGAGTCACTTTTGGATTCAATTAGTCATGCATTACCACCATTGCGACGAGCCCAAGAATTACAGCATCAGGCGGCAACAATTGGATTTGATTGGCAACATTTGTCACCCGTAGTGGAAAAATTAAAGGAAGAATTGGCGGAATTGGAAGCGGCTATTGCTGATAAAAATGAAAAGAATATAAGTGAAGAACTAGGCGATGTGTTGTTTTCGGTGGTGAATTTAAGTCGTCATTTGAAAAAAGATGCTGATGTTAGTCTATCCGCTGCCAACGAGAAGTTTGTAACTCGATTCAACAAAATGGAACTTAGGGCAAAACATCTTGGTGTATCGATGCAAACAATGGATGAGCAAGCGCTTGATGAATTATGGCATTATGCAAAATCTGACGAATAGGTCGTGATTGTGGGGTCGTCATTTGAGCAGCTTGTAGAAAAAATTTCTCAGTGTCACGTTTCGGACCAGGCCTATCTTCGGCAGAAATTGAACCAATGGCAAAAGCCATCGGGCACGCAGAAAAACCAAGCAACTATCGAGCGCCTAATCGACTCCCGTCTACGTTTATATCAAACAAAATGCAATACTAAAATAAAAATCGAATATGATCCTCAACTCCCTATTTCACAACGGGTTGATGATATAAAAACGGCGTTGCAAACTCATCAAGTGGTGATTGTTTGTGGTGAAACTGGTTCAGGCAAAACTACACAATTACCAAAAATTCTTATTGATCTGGGTTATGGCAAACGTCCAATGATTGCGCACACGCAACCAAGACGGGTTGCAGCAAAGACACTGTCGCAACGTATGGGGGCTGAACTAGAAAATCCGCTAGCCGTGGGTTATAAAGTTCGTTTCCGGGATAGTGTGCGCAACCAAAGTCTGGTAAAAGTATTGACCGACGGCATGTTGCTAGCGGAGCTCGCGAGTGATCGAAAGTTATTTCAATACGATGCAATCATCATTGATGAAGCACATGAACGTAGCTTGAATATTGATTTTTTGCTTGGCTATTTGCGATCGCTATTACTGGATCGTCCCGACTTAAAACTGATTATCACATCGGCAACGATTAATACTGAAAAATTTTCCAAGCATTTTTTTAACGCTCCAATCATCGATGTTTCCGGACGAACTTATCCAGTGGAAATCCGTTATCATGAGCATGAGGCCGATGCATACGACCGTGCTTTGGTCAATGCCGTGGATGAATTGGCGCATGAGGGGCCGGGTGATATTTTAATATTTTTCGCAGGTGAAGCTGATATTCGTCATGCTTCTGAGTTATTACGCAAACATCACCCGGAAAAAACTGAAATTTTGGCGTTGTATTCACGATTGAATGAATCCGAGCAAGATAAAGTATTTCAAACCCATTTGCGACGTCGCATTATTCTAGCGACGAATATTGCTGAAACATCGTTGACCGTGCCAGGCATTCATTATGTTATTGACACGGGAACCGCTAGGCAAAGCGAGTTTAATTTTCGCACCAAAATACAGCGCTTGCCTGTTCGCAAAATATCACAGGCGTCGGCTAACCAGCGTGCTGGGCGTTGTGGTCGAATTGCACCGGGTGTGTGTATTCGTTTGTATAGTGAAGAAGATTATCTATCACGTCCGATTTTTACCACACCCGAAATTCTACGAACTAACTTAGCGTCGGTTATTTTGCAAATGAAAGCCATTGGTTTTGATGATATTGAAGCCTTCCCCTTTATTGATAAACCCGATCAACGTTTTGTGAATAGCGGTCGGCGTCTATTGCAGGAATTACAGGCGCTTGATCATCAGATGAAGCTTACATCGCTGGGTATGAAGCTGGCAAAACTAAACATTGATCCACGATTAGGACGAATTGTGCTGGCCGGGGATCAGGAAAATTGCTTGCATGACATTGTTGTCATTGTTGGATTATTAGCGGGCATGGACCCGCGAGAAAAACCCAAAGACAAACAAGCCCAAGCGCAGCAATTTCATGCTCGTTTTAAAGATCAATTGTCTGCGTTTTCGAGTATTTTAAAATTATGGGCTTATTTGCAACAACAACAGCACGATCTTTCACATAACAAATTTCGAAAATTGTGTCAGTCCGAATTTATTTCGTTTATGAAGTTTCGCGAATGGCAACAAATCGTGTCTCAGCTAATCGAGAAAGTCAATCAACTTGGCTTTAAGCATGCAAATCAAGCAGGCAGTTACGAAGCTGTGCATCAGGCAATTATCACAGGTTTTGTCGATCACATCGGTCTGCGTGAACAAGATTTAGAATTTGTCGGCGTCAGAGATAAACGATTTTATATTCACCCTAAATCAAGTATGCACAAGTTGAAAGCCAAATGGATAGTCGCTGGACATATTGTTGAAACTCACAAAACCTATGCATCAGTGGTTGCAAAAATTGAAGTTGAGTGGATAGAAAAACAACTCGCGCATTTAATCAAAGAAAATTGTGCTGAACCGTACTGGTCGACAAAACGCCAAGTGGCCATGGTGAATTGTGCCGGTCGAATTTATGGATTACCGATTTTTAATCAACGTAAACGCAATTTTTCCAATATTGATGCTGAGAAAGCCAGAGACATATTTATTCGTGATGGTTTGTTAAATGGAAATTTTCAACCCTTACCTGCGTTCATAAAAGCCAATTTGGCCGTGATGCAGGCCATCAACGATGATGAATCGCGTTTGCGTCGCCCGGGACAATTGCTTGATGAAGATGCAGTAGCTAGGTTTTATGATGAACGGATTCCACAAAAGATAAATTCAGGACATCAGTTGAAGCATTGGCTTGCAGGTTTGAATTTAGAGCAACACGAAGCGCTCTGTTTTAAGCGAGAGCAAGTCCTTAAAACCGGCCAAGAAAATAGCTTGTCACAATACCCTGGTTCGCTAACTGTTAATGCAGTCGAATATAAAATTGTCTATCAATTTTCACCTGGTGATGAACAAGACGGTGCCAGTGTAATCATTCCATTACCTTTACTATCTCAGGTCGATGCACATGCATTTAGCAATGCGGTGCCAGCATTCGTGCTTGAAAAGATAGTTTTGTTAATCAAAAGCCTGAGCAAAGCACAACGACGTCACTTTGTACCAGTACCCGCAACGGCACAAGGTGTTTTGTCCAAGCTTAAACGTGATCAAGATCTATTGCCGCAATTGCTTGCACAGCTTAAACAGTTAAGCAGACAGACGATCCAAATACAAGATTTTGATGAGTCGATTGTTCCAGCGCATTTATCAATCAATTATCGTGTTGTTGATAATCATCAGCGTGTGCTTGCTTTTGGCCGGGATTTGCATTTGTTGAAGCAACAGCTTGCCAATCAAATGCAACATGTCGTCAATCAACACTCAGAAACAACAGAGCAGTTGATTGACAGTAAGGACTGGGATTTTGGTTCAATTGATTTAGAGAAAGTGACCCGACAACAGAATTATCAAATCAAAATATTTCCTTGTCTGTGTGTTAAGCAATCGCAGCTGTATCTGACGGCATTAAGCGATGCACATCAAGCAGAGCGAGATCATGTGGCGGGCGTCTTGTTTTTGCTCAAACGCCATCTTAAACAGAAAGTTGAATATATTGTTAAACAAGTAAAGCAGCAGTCGACAATTTGTCTATTATATCAACCTATTGATAGTCAGGGGCATTTGGTAGAAGATGTTGTGGATGCAATATTCTTGCATTGTTTTACACCGTCGGTGACTATACGTGATGCGGAATCATTTGATAGCCGTGTTGCACAGGGGCAATCACACTTATTGAGCCAACTCAATCAATTGCTTGATGCGTTGACTCACGCCTTAAAAGCTCGACAAAGCATTAATCGACATCTGAAAAAATTGAATCAACCTCTGTTTCTATCATCAATCCAAGATATTCAATTACAATTAGACTATTTATTTCGTCCTCACTTTATTCGTGATTCGCTTTTTGAAAGCTTGATCAATTATCCTCGCTATCTACATGCGTTGGAGAAACGCATCGCAAAATGGCCGGATAAAATTCAAAAAGACCAAGCCAACGTGAGATTGCTGCGACCACTAATGCTTTGGTATTTGCAGGAGGTTTCAACTGAGGCGGGGCCTGAATTGTTAAACTTTGGGCGTTTGATTGAAGAATGTCGTATTTCATTATTTGCTCAGGAAATTGGTACTCAGACCAAGGTTTCCATCGAACGTCTAAACAAACTGCGAGGCCAAATTGAATCCTTGTGATTCACTTTTCAATTATTTGACTGCATCTCGTAAGTATAAGATTTTGTAAATAAACACTACATCAAGCTTAAGCCCAAAGGCGTCGATAGATTTAAACAGAGCAGTGTTGGGCTCGTCTATTTCACTAAATATTTTGCGCAAGTACGTTAGGTGGCCATGTTACGTTCAAAGCGATCGATTATTGTTTTCGTGATTGCCCAGGTTTTATTGATCACTTTGGTGATTGGGTTAGGTTTTTTCATGTTAAGCCAACACGAAAAAAGTGACTGGCAGGAATTTAGAAGCCAACACCAACACACGACCTTATTGCGCATAGAAAAAAATGTTAATCAGTCTGATGCCCCCAAAACGTGGTTAAACAATATAATACTTAATGATGCGGTGTTATCCATAAGTTTATGGGGAGAAAAAGGACAGGTGCTTGCATATTTGGGATCAGCTAAATATGTGCAAACTCATGACAATAGTGAGCTAGAAGAAAATGTGGATGTTATCAGTAGCTCAATCAAAATTAGCCAAAGGCAAATACACGTAAAAACCATTTATCATAATCAGTCATTCATGGAAAAAAAATATGTGACCAAGTTTAGCTTAATGGGAATTTTGCTACTTGGCATGATGTCTTCCGTGGTTAGTTTTTTTGTATTTAGTTTGTGGAATTCACATAATAAACGGGCAGTAAAGAAACTTGCAACAAAGGTAGCGCGTGGAGATTTTGAGTCACGTTTGTTAATTGAAAATAACGATGAATTCCAGCAAGTCGCTGAAATAATCAACACAATGCTCGATTCTGTGGAATTGACTCAAAAACGCCAAACCGCAATCGTGCAATCAGCACTCGACAGTATAATTTCGACCAATGAGCAGGGTTGCATTCTCGAATTTAATCCTGCGGCTGAACGTATGTTTGGCTATAAGAAAGATGAAGTCATGGGACGGAGCATGGAAGAAGTGTTATTGCCTGAGAATAAACGCAATATGCACAGACAATTATTAAGTCGATTTGCCGAATATCCATCTCAACGCGTATTGCAGCAGCGCATCGAAGTAGAAGCCATGCGTAGTAATGGCGATGTTTTTCCTGCGGAAGTAGCCGTGTCTTATGTTGAATTCGAAGGACAGAAAATATTTACTGCTTTTCTGCGCGACTTGACGGAACTTAGAAAAACCCAGCAACAACTCAATTGGGCAACCAATCAGGATAGTTTAACTAATTTGCCTAACCGCTCAGGTTTGCGTCAGGAGTTAATTGCTGCCATACATGCCTCTGATGAGTCTGGGCGTATATTCACATTGATAATTTTGGACCTGGATCGATTTAAGGATATTAATGACAGCATGGGACATGAAGTGGGGGATGCTTTATTGCGCGTAGTCGCTGATAGAATTAAAAATGAACTTGAAGCCACCGATTTATTGGCACGCTTAGGCGGTGATGAGTTCGCAATTATTTTGCACGAAGCTCAGGATAGTAGTGATGTGCAAATGATTGCAAGACGAATTATTTCTAGTGTTAGCAATGTAATTTATTATGCGAATAAAGAATATTATTTGCAAACCAGTATCGGCGTCACATTTTATCCATTCGATGAGCAAAGTGTTGAAGGTTTATTACGAAATGCTGAGACTGCTATGTATCGCGCAAAGTCAAAGGGTGGGGCCACTTATCAATTTTATGCAGCCGAAATGAGCACCTTGCTGCATAATAAAATCGTTTTAGAAACCGCGTTAAGGCAAGCGGTGGAACGAAATGAATTGATCTTGTATTACCAGCCAAAAATTGATTTGGCCACGGGGGAAATTTATGGCATGGAGGCGTTGGTACGTTGGAATCATCCGGAGCAAGGATTGTTAGCACCCAATCAATTTATCTATATTGCCGAAGAAACCGGATTGATTAGTGAAATTGGCGACTATGTATTGAAAACCGCATGTGCGCATAACAAACGACTGATGAACAAAGGCTATCCTAAATTAAACTTATCAATAAACTTGTCTGCAAGGCAATTCCGTCAAGGTGATCTGATTACTCGAATTTATCAAACATTAAAGCAATTATCTTATGATCCAAAATATTTAGAACTAGAAATTACCGAAAGTCTACTAATGGAGGATGCCGAGGAAGCGGTTAATATATTACACGCGATCAGTACATTAGGTATTCGTATTTCAATGGATGATTTTGGTACTGGCTTTTCATCGTTAAGTTATTTGAAAAAATTTCCCATTGATACACTAAAAATCGATCGCACGTTTATTCGAGATATTATTACCGACCCGGAAGATGCGAGTATTGTGCGTGCCATCATGCACATGGGGCAAAGCCTTGGGCTTGAAATAGTGGCAGAAGGCGTAGAAACACTGGATCAGCTTATATTTCTTATTAATGAGAATTGTAATAAGATTCAAGGCTATTATTTTAGCCAACCGCTGCCCGCCGACCTATTTGAAGAATTACTCAATCGCCATTCCAGTATTGATGTGTTGTCAATCCGTGAAAAGTATATTCAATAAATCTGCTAGGCGTTGCGCTTGAAAACCAGTAGAATCACAGGTCTAACACCCATCCCATTGAGAAGCTTTATGCATTGCTGGTTAGTTTTATTATTGTTACTAACACCGATAAGCAGCGTTTTCGCCGATGCCAGCACTGATCTTAAAACAGTTTCAATGGAAACAATCAGTCAACGGGTGGAAGCCGCGTTTAAAGAAGCAAATGTGCCTGGCCTGGCATTTAGTTTGTTTGATGCCAAGCAAATGCTTTTACAAAAAAACTTTGGTTATATCAACAAAGCCGAACGTGTGGAAGTGATGCCTGATAGTTTGTTTCGCCAGGGATCGTTGACCATGCTTGTGACAGGCTTGTTGACTTTGAAATTTGTCGAATTGGGGTTGCTTGACCTTGACACACCTATTCGATATTACCTCGATGACAATTATCGCTTGTTAAAAAATTCTATTGGTGATCGCAATCTGCGTCAATTACTAAGTCATCACTCAGGTTTGCCTTTGAACTACTATAAAGATAGCTGGGCTGAACAACCAAGTTCCTACAAGTTTCTTTTATTGCAAAATCAAAATTTAAAGCCAGTGTATCCGGCAAATACTATTTTTAGTTATTCCAATATTGGTTATACCGTGGTGGCTGCTGTTATTGAATCCGTCAGCAAACGCTCTTATGAAGAAAATATTCGAACCTATTTGTTTGAGCCACTCGATATCAAACAGGCCTATTTCGATATCAAACAATTGCCCAAAACCAATCTGGCTCGACCGTATAAAAAAGGTGATGTGCAGAAATTATTGGATGTGCGTGATAAACCAGCCTTGGGCTTAATTAGCACCATGGAAGAAATGGTGAAAGTGGTGCAATTATTAATGCATCGTGGCCGCTACAATGGGCAACAAATTATTGCGGCAGAACTGATTGATGAGATGTTCAAAAACCAAAATGAACATATACCCATGGATTTGGATCGACGTGTAGGTTTGTCCTGGCGCTTTCAGCGCACGCCATTCGAAGATTTGAATACCGCAGTCATGTATGGCGCAACACTATTTTTTAAAGCGCATATAATGTTAATACGCGAATACAATATTGCCATGCTGGTGTTTGCCAATGATCAGAGCAGTTGGGAATTACTTGAAACCATACGAAATACTGTTGTTGAAGAATATGCCAATACCTATCAACATAAAAAGCGTGAACTAACCCCGCAATTAAGTTTGCAAGAAAATCCATTCAAGTTACAGCCGTATTATAGTAGTTATGTTGGATTGTTGGCCTTAGACTTGAAGGCTCAGCCCAATGAAGTCGATGTCATGGGTTGGGATTTTCAATTGATAAAAGACGAAAAAAGCTGGTTCGCCGTGCAATACGATTTATTCGGGTTTATACCACTAAAGTTGGATTGGATTACAAAAGTTCATTTCGCACCTTATGAAATCATGCAACAGCCGATTTTATTATCTTATTATCATGGCCAACGTTATGTGTTTGCCACGGCACTTAGTGAATCTAAATCACCAAGTGCGGCCTGGCAGCAGCGTTTGGGAGAATACCAATTGGCGAATCCTGACGCCTTGACCGAGTTAATGAAAATTGAAGAGGGCGAGTTGCTTTTAGAAAAAAGTCGTTTGGTATTCAAATATCGTTTACCGGGTTTGATTCCCTTAACGCTAAAAATTCCACTTGAAATTATTGACGACAATCATGCGTATTTGCCGGGGCTTGGTAGTGGATTGAACGAAAAAATTCTCGTAGAAAAACGCGACGACGAAGAGTTGTTAAATTTCTCGGGGTATTTACTGCAGAAAACGCCTTCGCTATTCTAATTATTCACTCGGATTAATAGTATAGAAGTAAAGATGTTGGAGCCCAGTACCTAGGCGCGGCGTTTGGTTTTGTTGCCTATTGTAAATTTTTTACCGCTAGATAGGCTGGTGAAAAAGTTCCTATTATCAGGCCTAATAAATGCATTATGTCCAGCATTTGTTGAGCTGATATTTAAACCCGCCAGGAGCACAGGTCAATGCGTAAATACATTCGTCATCCATCGGATATTCCTTTGGTATGCGAACCCGACGAGGGGCAAGCAAGCCAGGACACTTTAAGCAACATTAGCTTAGGTGGTTTGTCTTTTAAGACCAGCCATTCAATTTCACTGGGCAGTCGCATTGTGGTGAAAATACCATTAATCGAACCAAATTTTAGCGCGCATGGAAAAGTGGTTTGGTGTGAATCTATTGAAAATGGATTTGATATTGGGGTCGAGTTAAGCGATCAAAACGAAGCCTTTCAAGCGCGTATGATTGAACAGATTTGCCATATCGAACATTATAAGCGTGAAATAGAAGAGAAAGAAGGGCGTGTACTTTCGGGTGAAGAAGCAGCCAGGGAGTGGATTCGCCGCCATGCCGCTGACTTCCCACAAATCGATCAACTCGAACATTCCGACTAGGTAAATCCTTTCGTCAAAAACCTAGTAATCTGCTAAAATATCGCTCTTTTTGATTTAAATCGAGCGATCATGAAATCCATAGAACTTTTATCTCCCGCCGGTACTTTGAAATCCATGCGCCATGCGTTTGCCTTTGGTGCTGATGCTGTTTACGCAGGGCAACCGCGTTATAGCTTACGCGTGCGCAATAATGAGTTCACCATGGAAAATTTGAGAACGGGTATAAATGAAGCCCATATGCAAGGGAAAAAGTTTTTTGTCGCTAGTAATTTATTACCGCATAACGCAAAACTCAAAACCTACATGAAAGACATGGAACCCATAATCGAAATGGCGCCTGATGCGTTGATTATGGCTGATCCTGGTTTAATCCATATGGTACGTGAGCGCTGGCCGGAGATGACGATTCATCTGTCAGTGCAGGCTAATACCATGAATTCTGCTGCGGTGAAATTTTGGAAATCAATTGGTATAGAACGAGTGATTTTATCGCGCGAATTGTCTCTGGACGAAGTAGCAGAAATTCGCCAAGACTGCCCGGATATGGAATTGGAAGTATTTGTTCATGGTGCCTTATGCATCGCCTACTCCGGTCGCTGTTTATTATCCGGTTACATGAATCATCGAGATCCAAATCAAGGCACTTGTACTAATGCCTGTCGTTGGGACTATAAAGTTCATCAAACCGAAACAACCGATACGGGCGATGTGCGTCTGCACCGACCCGACACCCAGGTGATGATGTTAGAGGAACCCAAGCGCCCGGACGAGCCTATGCCAATTTACGAAGATGAACATGGTACTTATATCATGAATTCCAAGGATTTACGGGCGGTACAACATGTTTGGCGCTTGGCCGAAATCGGTGTGGATTCATTAAAAATCGAAGGTCGCACCAAATCACCTTATTATGTGGCGCGAACAGCGCAAATTTATCGTCGTGCTATTGATGATGCTGTGGCTGGCAAACCTTTCGACAAAAATCTCATGGTAGAACTCGATGGCTTGGCCAACCGTGGTTATACCGAAGGTTTTTACCGGCGCCATGTGCCCGAGGATTATCAAAACTACCAAACCGGAAGTTCTGTCAGCAGCGAGCAATTATTCGTCGCAGAAATGCTGGAATATGATGAAGCTACAGGAAAAGCTAAATTTGATATAAAGAATCGCCTGGAAGTTGGCGATACGGTAGTGATGCTAACGCCAGGGGGCAACACTCAGTTTGTCTTGCATCACATGGAAGACACATGGGGCAAGCCGGTCACGGAAGCACCTGGAAGCGGATACCAAATTTGTATTCACTTGCCTCATCCCCCTGGTGATTTAGCATTGCTAGTAAAGGAATTGTAACTCCCAGGAGGCTCGCATGCGTGCAGTGTGGAAAGGCGTTGAACTAGCAAATAGCGCCTACACCATCGTTCTCGAAGGTAATCACTATTTTCCCCCCGAATCCGTCGAAAAAGCTTTTCTCAAACTCAGCCAATTACACAGTCTTTGTGTATGGAAAGGCGAAGCTAGCTATTACAATATAGAAGTCGAAGGCGAAGCTTTAGAAAATGCGGCCTGGTTTTATCCAGCGCCCAAACCGGAAGCTGAAAATATTAAAAACTACATCGCATTCTGGGGTGATATTGAAGTCTTGCGATAAAAAAGAAAGGGGCCAACTAAGGCCCCTTTTGTCTTCTTCGAGGAGGGAGGGGAGAAGACTTAACAAGCACCGTTATTGGAACTGGCGGCACACATGCGCTTTTGCGCTAATAAGTCACCGCGGTTCCAAGGTAATTTACCCATTAGCGTGGCCAAAGCGCAAAATCCGGTAGCACCCGCTAAAAATAAACCAGCACCAACTGCTGCTGCACCAATTGCGAATGTTGAATTCACGAAGGCACCTAATAAGGCAAATGCAATAACCATCGCACCGATGAGCAATTGCACCTGACGCATCAGCGGAAGCGGTGCTTTAACATTGTGTTGGCTGATTTGCTTGCCTTGAAGTTTCCACGCCATTAAGCCGCCTTCAAAAACGTCATAACTATGGGCATCATTAAAACCAAGACCACTAGCAATAGCTTGTGCTTGGCTAGCGCGAGCACCTGAACGACACATAAATGTGATTTTGCGGTCTTTTAATTGATTCAATACGCCAGGGGCGATGGCTGCAAATGATGATAAAGGGATATTAACCGAATCAGGCGCATGTTCAGCTGCGAATTCGTCTTTTTCTCTTACATCAATAATAACTTGTGACATTTCCTTTGGCTCCGTATGGTCTTTGTTTAAATAATTTCAGTTCTAAATACCTGAGTGTATTACTCATCAATCTGTAAATAATTATATTAGCAAAAACTAATATAGGCAAGCCTTGGTTTAAACTTTTTTTAGTTTTTTTGTAGATGGCGGGCGAAATACTTTAATTTATTATCCAGGCATTTTATAAGGATAAGTCGCTAGCTGGTTCAGTGTAGAAGGTGATAACTATGGAAGCAGCGAGTATTTTTGGCCTTGCTTTTGATGTTGTTAGTATTTTGCGTAAACTCGTGCCAGCCAATGACAATTAAAGCTTTCATTTTTTTGCATCAAACATTGTTTTGTGTATGAATTGGAAATATGGCTCGTGTTCCACAAAACCATGATCCCTGATCCATTGTTATCTATTGCAGCTAGTCTCATTTATATGCAAATTTTTTTCATTCACTATTCAATTACACGCTCTAAACAATCCCATCGCTTTTTATTGGTAATACTTTTTAATAGTGGTGGCGACTATTTTAATACTATCCTGTTTCACAAATTGATTTTGAAAAAAACGCAAGTTTAAAATATTCTTCAATCGCTTTTTAATTAGGCATAAATCGGCTACGTAAGAAAATTCTAATGTAGCATTTAATTATTAAGTCCTGTGTAATTTCAAAAAAAATCGTTTTAATCCTTTTATCGCAGCATAAGCCAAGAAATTTCAATAGCACCCCATAGGATAATTAATTGAAGCTTGTTACTATAAGCGCTGCAAAACTTCCGAAATGGAATTAACTTGAATGTCGAACAATAACAAAGGAGTGCCTATGTTGGGTAAAAACAACAATACAGGGTTTTGCTATCATCGTTTTGGATTTATCCTTTTTATTACCCTGTTCTTAAGTGCTTGCGCCCAGGGTGTGGATGAGACCAGTCAACAACAAAAAAAAGATGAGCCTGTTGTTGTTTCACTTAAAGCCCAGCGTCTGGAAACTCAAGAAGACCAAAATTTTGAATTTGAATTTGAGATTGCCACGGTTGCCGATGTTCAATTTACCTTAATTACGCCTCCCGAACATGGTGAACTCACAGGAGACTTTCCTGTATTCACCTATACACCTGAAGCCAATTATTTTGGCGAAGACAAGTTTAGTTTTTCTTTTGTCGAAAACGGTATAACAAAAACAGGTGAAATCACGTTTGAAATTGAAGCCGTTAATGACGCACCGACGATTTCAGTTCCCGAGAATATTCAAATTCAGGAAGATCAATATATGTTTATTGTATTGACGATTGAAGATATTGACTCATCACCTGAAGATGTTGAATTTACCATTAGTACCCAAGCCAGTCACGGCGAAGCCAGCATTGATGGGCGCAACTTGAGTTATCATCCCAACCCAAATTACAACGGTACGGACAGTTTTTATCTCGTTGCTACCGATGGGGTAGCGCAAAGCGAGCCATTTCTATATGAAATCACAATTCTTGCATTAAATGATCGTCCAATTACTTTACCCGTGCCGGATGTGACCGTGTCTGAGGATAATAGTGTTTTGTTGGCCTTGGCGGGTAGTGATATTGAAAGCGAGAATTTAGTCGTCGCCATTAGTGGACAACCACAACATGGTTCAATTAGCCAAGGCAATAATTCCAATTGGACCTATCAGGCCAATGCAAACTATCACGGCGCCGATCAATTTAGTTTTACGGTTAGTGATGGCGAGCTTGTGAGCGAGCCCAGACTAGTGAATATTGAGGTTGTGTCCATGAATGACACACCGATAGCAAATGGTTCTACTACTCCCATTAGCTTGAGCGAAGATGGATCAACTAATGTCACCTTAACCGGTAGCGATGCCGATCAAGATGAATTAAGTTTTGTTGTGACGCTTCAACCAAGTCATGGCAGTTTAAGTGGCACGTCACCGAATTTGATTTACACACCGAATGCAAATTATTTTGGCAGTGATAGTTTTAGTTTTGTCGCCAATGACGGAATTAGTGATTCGCTTGCCGCAACGATTCTTTTAAGCATCACTCCAGTCAATGATCCACCGGTTGCGAATAATTCCAATGGCACGATTAGTTTGCTCGAAGATGCTTCAGTTGCGCTGACCTTGAGCGCGAGCGATGCTGATCTCGATGATTTGCTTTATCGAGTCACGCTACAACCTGAGCATGGCACGTTAAGCGGCACGGCACCGAATCTTACCTATACACCTAACGCGAATTATTTTGGTAGTGATAGTTTTAGTTTTGTCGTTAATGATGGCAGTGTTGATTCCGCCACTGCTGTGATCAGTCTCAACGTCACTCAAGCCAATGATGTGCCCGTGGCAAATGGTTCAACTACTCCTATTAGCTTGAGCGAAGATGGATCAATCAATGTCACCTTAACCGGTAGCGATGCCGATCAAGATGAATTAAGTTTTGTTGTGACGCTTCAACCAAGTCATGGCAGTTTAAGTGGCACGTCAC
>JAOUJM010000173.1 GCA_029883265.1 Gammaproteobacteria bacterium | reverse complement strand
ATACTCATCATTTTCTTTACCATATAATTGAACCATAAGAATATCACCAGGTCCCATAATATAGTTTGGTGGCACAGGTAAAATACTCGGATCATATCCGTTTAGGCGTTGAAGCGCCTGCGGCGAATTAAATAACTCATAGCCAAATAATTTCAGCGCGGCCAAGCCGGTACGTTTAATGGGTAAGAGTTTGATGCGGATATCATAGGCATGAAGCAATGGTTCTACGCGTAAACGCTCGGCAGCTTCACCTTGCGTTAGACCGAGTAAGCTGATTTCGCCAATAGTGGGAAGACTCAAAACACCCTCATTATCCAACACAAATAACTCTTTTTTATACTTAGGAATAAATCCCGTGTCGGGCTGGGTGTAAAAACTGTCGATGGTTACATTGATGTCAGCAATTTCTGTGTTAGCCACAGCCGTACTTTTATCCCAAGCTTTTGCTTCAGCTGGCGTGAAAAAATAGATTATGATATTGTCTCCACCCTCCACTCGCAAATCAGGACCTGAACTCGCTCGTTTTGTTTCCTGATCGGCTATTTGAATGGGCTGGATCGCGGCTTGCTGATCTTTAGTTGACGATGAAATACCACCAAGCCCACTGCTTTGGGATGGAAAACCACCACTTCCCGTTAATAGCTTTAGCGCCTGAGTACGTTGAGACGGCGACAGCGTTTTAAATAACTCCATTTGGCTAGGTGTTGGCGACGCTGCATAAACAGTATTCGACGTATTGAACATAACAGCAAATAATAAAAGAACACTCAAGAAATACTGGTATGGTGTTTGTTTGGGTATGAACCTATGCATCATTTAATCACTTAACCTCGATCCTGCTAACTCATTGACTTGCAATATTTAATCCGCGAGAAACGGCGAAGCGGTATTCTAACCCTAAATTAAACACAGGTGTAACTAATCCACCGTTTAAGCTCAAAAAATATCCCAAACCCGTCTCCACCGCTAAGGTTTTGCTTAGCGCATAACTCAAGCTAAGCATTGGTTGCGCCACTAGCCCTGTGCCCACATCCAAACCCCCACCGCCTGCGGCACCCAGATTCATCTCAAGTGCAGGCGACATTAAGGCAGTTGTCCACATAAAGCCCATACCTAACAAACCCACCGCATATCCGCCGGCACCTCCATTGAATGCGCCATGCGCTTGACCACTTAAGTACCAATTCCGATTAAAAAAACTATCTAACTTTAATGAAAATAAATCCACGCCTTGCTCGGCAAATTGTTTATTACCTTTGCGAGCTTGCTTGCCTGTAATTAGGTATCTTTGCCAAGCCGCTCGAATTCGTAATAATTGCTTCTGGCTATCCTTCAACGCTGCTAATTGCTGTGCGGAATGTATGTTGTTCACTAAAGCATAATGACGCCCCACACTAAATTGAATACTTGGTAGACGAAACGCACCATCAACTGAAGCGCTATAGGCAAACATTAACCCCAAGGTGAAATTATGTTTAATAAGTGTATCGAGACCAACGCTAGTTCGAAATAATGCCCCGCCACCGGTATCAACACCACCGCCACCTGCCGAACCCAAGGCTAAGCGCATTTTAAGACTGAAATAATCAGAAATTTCAAAATATTTCCCTAAGCCAAAAAAAACTTGGGCAAAGCCATCGATTCCTCCACTCCAAGCACCACCGGTCTCTAATTCATAAAATAATTTTTTTTGGTAATTATATTGCTGCCAAGCGATGCCGATAATTTGCAAATTCGGTGCATACACATCACCGTTAGTTTTTTTTAAATATCGACTAGGAAAATAGCCTGTTTGACGAATCTGTAAATTTCTAGTCATCCACGAAATAGTTTTGCTTGCATTCGATATGGGCTTTGAAATTTTTGCCGACCATCCTGGTTCATACCAAGTGAGAAAACGCTGCTGATAGGCAAGAAAATATTGCCGACTGCTTATCTCGCCATTGGGGAAATCAATTTTGCTAATACCAAAAGCCAGGCTGGTATTGTCAAAAATGTCATACTTCACTTGCGAATAATATCGCAGCATCAAGCCTCCACCTTGTGGTGCCGCTCCTCCACCACCACCGCCAATAAAACCACCAAGGTCTAAGTTGAACTGACGAATAATTGGATAGCTAAAACGCGATTCTAATCCTCCCGTGAAAAACCCCCCACGTTTTCCTGTCATCGCGCCATATATTCCCAAACCCAGGGCAAATCTTGGTTGCAATTTGTATAGATATTGCCCGCCCAATAACCCCATAGATTCACTTTTGGGTAAAGTGAGATCTTCAAGGGTTAATAGAAACTTGGTGTTAATGGATCGATATTCACTCATCACAAAGGTCGGCCAAACAACCATTAACGCCCAAACTAAAAGAACCGGACGAATTTTTGAAGCAAAAAATTGAGTGGACATTAACAAAGCCCTGAAAGGAAAACGCTTTGGGCAATTAAAATGAAGTTGGGACGCAAGAAAAATGACTACAACTCCTTTGTTATGACGCCATTGCTTTTTTCACATCAAGATTAATCGCATGCAAAACCGATAATGGTTGCTGCGCTCGAGTAATTGGTCGACCCACAACTAAATAGTCGGAACCATTTTTAATTGCATCTTCAGGTGTAACAATACGTTTCTGATCATCTTTTTCTGAGCCAATAGGACGTATTCCTGGAGTGACCAATAAGAAATCATGATCCACTTGATTTCTTAACAATTTTGATTCCTGCGCAGAACATACGACACCATCCAAACCAGCCTGCTGACTTAACAGGGCCAAATGACTCACTTGATCTTCAAGGCTTCGAGTTATGCCGATTTCATCTAGATCATTCTGACCCATGCTAGTCAACACAGTGACTGCTATGAGCTTCGTCGAGTACCCATGTTTAATTAACGCAGTTTTGGCCTCATGCATCATTTGCCGACCGCCACTCGCATGAACGTTCAACATCCAAATTCCCAAATCAGCGGCTGCAACACAAGCTTTAGCCACGGTTGCAGGAATATCATGAAATTTTAAATCCAAAAATAATTCGTAGCCTTGATTCACAAATCGCCGCACCAAGTCAGGCCCAGCCAAAGTAAACAATTCTTTGCCAATCTTTAAGCGACAATCCTTGGGATTCAAACCTTCAACAAAATCTAATGCCTGCTCGGGCTTCGCAAAATCTAAGGCAACTATAACTCGGGAATCTGACATGAAATAACTCTATAAAGGTTTAACACTTCCCCAAGCATTACAGCTCGGGCACTGCCAATGAATCGCACGTGCTGCAAATCCACATTGCTCACATCGGTATGCCATGGTTTGCTGGATTAATCCATTGACTATAATTAATAATTTTTCCATATAATTTTTTTGTTCAGGTTTTGCATTAACAATACTTAATTCCAAATAGCGTTTCAAACCCAAAGCCGACGGAGATTCCTCTAAATGAGATTCAATCAAAGCAATCGCATTTTCTGTGCTCTGGTATTTTTGTAAAAACTGGGAAAACAAGGCCACACTTTTGTTCGAACTGTATTTATTTACTAAACCTGAAAGCTTGTTTACAAGACCACTAATCTTCCCCTGCTTTTCAACACATAATATAAGTGGATCAATGACCTCACCTAGAAACGCAGGATCTTGATCAATGATATTGAGCAACAACTGTGTTGCAATTTTATAATTTCCCTGTTTGATTTCAAGCTGGCTTTGAATTAAATTTGCGCGTGCACAACCAGGATCTGTTAATAATGCCATTTTTAGTTGCTTAAGCACCTCGTTCTTTTCACCAAGTATCATGGCTTGGCTGGCTAGTTCGCAATAATAATGGGCAATATTTGTGGCCTGAGAATCTCCACTGAGTTTTTCGTAAGCTTGGGCTGTATGTATCGCTCGTAGCCATTCTTTTTCACGTTGATATACCTCAAGCAGCCCTAAAAGGGCTGGCGCTGAAAGTGAAGAGGATTGCCTTAAATCAACAAATATTCGTTCGGCACGATCAAGCAATCCAGCTTTCAAGTAGTCTTGCGCCAATTCAAGTAGGCACTGATCTTTAAGTGTTAATGGTAAATTTTGTCGGGAAAGTAAATTTTGATGAATTGCAATCGCTCGATCGACCTCACCTTTTCGTCGAAACAAACTGCCTAAAGCAAGATGCAAGTCTAGTGTATCTTGATTGATGTCACTTAGATTAACAAATAAATCTAAGGCCTTGTCTGATTGTTCATTGAGTAAATAATTGAGACCTTGGAAGTATTGCGCGTCCATGGACTTAGAATTGGTTGGTGTCAAATATCGACGATAGTAACCTTTAGCAACCAACCAGCCCGATGTTGCAGCCACCGGCAGTAAAAGCCAAAATAACTCTATCATGACTTAGCCTTGAGCAAACCCGCTTCTTGTTTTTGGCTATCAAGCGCTTTGCTTGCTTTTTTATTCTGGTGCTTGAGCTTCATCATACCGAGGCGCAGTCGCATCATTTGAAAATATACAACAGCGACACCAATGGCCACGCCTAAAACAAAACTAAGCAATAATAGAATCGAAAGTGGCAGGCTGACTTGGCTGACTAAATAATTGAATTCAACAGAATGATAATTTTTTGTGGCAAAGAGAATCGAAACTATTACCACGAGTAAAAAAAGCAAAGTTTGAAAAACACGCTTCATTTTAGATTTAAATCCCTTTTGAGCTAACTAACTATACACAAACAGGGAAAATATTGCGATTATATCTGCGAGAAAACGCTAAGACACATTACTCAACTAGTGGAATCGTTGCCAATGATTCATTCACTCGTTCGCGTAACTCTTTCCCTGGTTTGAAATGAGGCACATGTTTACCTGCTAATGGAACAGGTTCACCGGTTTTTGGATTACGACCCATACGCGGCGGCCGAAAATGCAAAGAAAAACTACCAAAACCTCGAATTTCTATACGCTGACCCGTTGCTAGTGCTTGTGTCATTTGCTCTAACATGGTTTTAACGGCTAGCTCCACGTCTTTATAAGCAAGTTGCGGTTGCTTTTTAGCCAACATTTCCATGAGTTCTGACTTAGTAACGGTCTGTTCTAGGTTACTCATATTCTGACCACCATCTTAGCTGTTACGGTTCCATGTCATTTTAGGGGCCATAAGACCCCTAAAAATCATACAGTTATACTCAAACAATCCTGCAATGAGCATACCCGTTAACATTTTAGCTTAGTTAACGGATATTTCGAGCTTTAATTAGCTTTTGTTATCCATTTGCTCTTTTAACAAATCACCTAATGTGGTGGATGTGTTTTGAGTATTGGAAGAATATTCGTTAATGGATTCAGCTTCTTCGTCTGAATCCTTGGCTTTGATCGAAAGATTAATTACGCGATTTTTACGGTCGACACCAATGAATTTGGCCTCTACCTCATCACCTTCATTCAAGACTTTGCGCGCGTCTTCAACTCGGTCACGTGATAATTCCGATGCACGAAGCTGACCTTCAATGCCATCGCCCAAGTCAATGATTGCGCCCTTGGCGTCTACTTCACTTACTTTACCGGTAACAATGGCACCTTTAGCATTCTCTGCTAAGAAATTAGAGAACGGGTCTTTCTCCAATTGTTTGATACCAAGTGAAATACGCTCACGCTCAGGATCGATAACCAAAATCACGGTGTCGACTTCTTCACCTTTCTTGTAATTACGAATGGCTTCTTCGCCAGTTTCGTTCCAAGAAATATCTGACAAGTGAACTAGGCCATCTATGCCGCCATCAAGACCGATGAAAATACCGAAGTCAGTAATTGACTTGATCTTACCGCTGATTTTGTCGTTCTTATTGTGATTGGAAGCAAATTCTTCCCAAGGATTTGCTTGGCATTGTTTAATGCCCAATGATATACGACGACGCTCACCGTCGACATCAAGCACAATAACTTCGACTTCTTCACCCAATTGAACCACTTTGCTCGGGTGAATATTTTTGTTAGTCCAATCCATTTCAGAAACATGAACCAAACCTTCTACACCGTCTTCGATTTCAACAAAACAACCATAATCAGCGATATTAGTAACCTTGCCAAATAAGCGGGTACCGACTGCATAACGGCGTGCAATATCGGCCCAAGGATCATCACCGAGTTGTTTAAGGCCTAAGGAAACACGATTACGATCGCGATCGAATTTAAGGACTTTAACGTCGATTTCATCACCTACGTTCACAACTTCATTTGGATGCTTCACACGTTTCCAAGCCATGTCGGTAATGTGCAATAGACCATCAATACCGCCTAAATCAACGAATGCACCGTAGTCGGTCAAATTCTTAACAATGCCCTTGACTACTTGGCCTTCTTGTAAATTCTTCAATAATTCGTCACGTTCAACACTGTTCTCGCCTTCAACCACGGCACGGCGTGAAACCACCACATTATTGCGGCGACGATCAATTTTAATAACCTTGAACTCTAACTCTTTACCTTCGAGGTATGAGGAGTCACGTACGGGGCGGACATCAACTAATGAACCGGGTAGGAATGCACGTACGTCTTTGATTTCAACAGTGAAACCACCTTTGACCTTGTCGCTGATCACACCGATAACGCTTTCGTTTTTCGAATGTGCTTTTTCCAACATTATCCAAGATTGCGCACGTTTTGCTTTTTCACGGGAAAGACGAGTCTCGCCATAGCCGTCTTCGACAGTATCTAGTGCAACTTCAACGTCGTCGCCAACATTAACTTCAACTTCACCTTTGTCATTTTGGAACTGCTCAAGCGGAATAATGCCTTCAGTTTTCAATCCAGCATTTACAATAACGTAGCCATCGTCAATCGCCACAACACGACCGCTGACAATAGCGCCCGGACGCATACCTTCGTTTGAGAGGCTTTGCTCAAACAGTTCTGCGAAACTTTCACCCATGGAATATACCAACCTTAAAAATCAAATAGTTAATTAATCTCACCCAATGAATTTAGGCCACATGCACTATAACTGTGCAGGTAGCCGTAACTATTGGAACCTTTCATCTATGATGGCAAGCACCATATCAACCGCTTCATCCACGGTCATTTCCGTGGTATCGATGACAACCGCATCTTCAGCGGGTTTAAGCGGTGCAACAGATCGTTCTGAATCGCGCTGATCTCTAGCTTTGATGTCTGCCAAAATCCGCGCAAGGGTAGCACTATTCCCTTTCTCTTTCAACTGTTTGTAGCGCCTATTTGCTCTTTCTTCAGCACTGGCAGTTATGAAAAACTTGACTGGCGCGTCAGGGAAAACCACCGTTCCCATATCACGTCCATCGGCTACCAAACCCGGTAATTGGCGAAAAGCCTGTTGTCTGGCCAAGAGTGCCTTTCTAACGGCTTTTAAACTCGCAACTTTAGATGCTGCGCCGCCACATTCTTCACTTCTTATCTCATTAGTCACATCATCATGATTTAAAAAAATTTGGAAATGATCACTGCTTAAATCCGGCTTTTCAAAATAGACGTCTAAATCCAAAGCCGCTTGCGCCAATTCTTCTTCGTTATCTAGGGGAATATTATTTCGCATAGCTTGCAAAGCCAATAGGCGGTATATTGCGCCGCTATCGAGAAAATCCCAACCCAGCTCTTGAGCGACTTCCCATCCGACAGTGCCCTTACCCGATCCGCTTGGACCATCAATAGTGACGACAGGCACAACCACTTGTAAGATATTTTTTTCCAAAACTAGCGCTTCTCTATTTCAAGTCCGCATTGTTGACACAATTGAATAAAATTTGGAAACGACGTGGCAACATTCGCGCAATCATTAATAGTAATATTGGCAGTGGCACGCAAACCCGCAATTGCGAAGGCCATTGCGATTCGATGATCTCCATGACTTTGGACTTCACCACCACCTAAAGCATCTTGACCATCGATTTCAATTCCATCTGGCAATACCTTAACCTTAACCCCAATCTCATGCAAACCGTCGGCCATGACTTGAATGCGATCGCTTTCTTTAACACGCAATTCTTCCGCACCCGTCAAAAGCGTCTTCCCTTGAGCACATGCGGCTGCAATAAATAAAGCGGGAAATTCATCAATCGCCAGCGGTACAAACTCGTGAGGTATGTTGATGCCTTTTAATTGACTGGCTTTAACCGTAATGTCAGCAACCGGCTCACCACCTAGTGTTTGCTCATTACTAACACTTAAACTAGCACCCATTAATTTTAAAATATCAATCACGCCTGTACGCGTCGGATTCATGCCTACTTGTTTTAATACCAGTTCCGCACCCGGAGTTATAGCCGCGCCCACTAAGAAAAAAGCGGCTGAGGAAATATCCGAGGGGACAACTATATGTGTCCCCGTTAATTTTCCACCGCCATTTAAACATACCCGATTGGCATCAACGGTCACCTCATAATCGAATGCACGTAACATGCGCTCGGTGTGATCACGGGTGATACCAGGCTCACTAACACAAGTCTGGCCGTCTGCGTATAAACCGGCTAATAACACACAGGATTTGACTTGCGCGCTAGCCATTGGCATGTCATACGACATGGCCTTGATTGCCGCGCCGCCATGGATGGTTAGTGGTGCGGTGCCACTTTCGCTACTATCAACCTGAACACCCATTATCGCCAATGGCTCGGTCACGCGACGCATGGGCCTTTTGCTCAAAGAGGCGTCACCAATTAAAGTGGAATCAAATGATTGGCCCGCCAAAATACCACTCAGCAAACGCATAGAGGTGCCTGAGTTTCCTACATTTAGAGGTTCAAGCGGCGCATTTAAGCCTCGTAAACCAACCCCGTGTATAGTCAGGCGACCATCATTGGGACCTTCCACTTGCACACCCATATCTCGAAAAGCTTGCAAGGTTGCTAAGCTGTCTTCGCCTTCAAGAAATCCTTCCACGGTAGTAACACCTTCGGCTAAAGCGCCAAACATGACACTGCGATGCGAAATTGATTTATCGCCAGGCACTACGATTTTGCCATTAAATTTGCCACCGGGTTTAACTATAAATTGAATTTCATTTAGCTTCATGGTTTACCCAATAATATGATTATCTCTTGCGGTTTTTGCTCTCGCGAAAATGGTCTCGATATAAGCTGAATCCTTTTTCGCAATCGCTTGGCGTAATTTTTCGAGTTCAAGATTAAAACGATCTAATACCTGCACAACAGCTTCAGAATTTTCCAAACAAATATCCCGCCACATTTTTGTATCGCTAGATGCAATGCGTGTAAAATCTCGAAAACCACCGGCTGCAAAACGGAATATTTCCGCATGTTCGTTCATTTGCCCTAAGGTGTCGACCAAAGCAAAAGCTAACACATGAGGCACATGACTGGTCGCTGCTAAAACTTCATCATGATGTTTAGCATCCATCATAACCACATTTGCACCAACACCTTGCCACAATTGCGATAGTTTATTTTTACTTAATTCAGAACTGGTTTCCAGCGGTGTTAAAATAACGCAACGATTCTCATAAAGACTATCAAACGAAGCTTCGACACCGCTTTGTTCCGTACCAGCAATTGGATGACCGGGAATAAAGCCGCCGGGCAAGTGAGAAAACACTTGTTGTGCTGCACCGATAACCGCTTGTTTGGCGCTACCAACATCGCTAAGAATAGCATCGGCATGCAAATCATTTTTAATCGTTTGCATGACCGCTAACATGGCGCCCATGGGAACCGCAAGAATCACGATATCGGAACCTTTGACACTTTGCGCCAGATCCAGCTCAAACTTATCGATCAC
>JAOUJM010000172.1 GCA_029883265.1 Gammaproteobacteria bacterium | reverse complement strand
AGAGTTGAATCCGCGAAGTTTTTTTACGGCAAATAAACAATTTTTGTAACATCAGAAATCTTCATGCGTCGCAACAAAAAGACCACTGGAGAGCAAAATCAATTATGCCTAGACTGATTATTAACTATTTGTTTTTTGTCATTTTTCTTTTTGGCTTGTTGCCAACGCTTGCTCATGCACTAAATGGTTTTGACTTATCGGAAACACTAATTCCAAAACAGGATATTCATCAAGGAGGGCCGCCAAAAGATGGTATACCCGCATTAGATGATCCGGTGTTTGTTGACATAAAACACTTATCGCTTGAAGATGATGATATTGTTTTAGGCGTGCGAATCAAGCAACAAGCACGAGCCTATCCTCTGAGAATTTTAGTGGCACGAGGTGGTGAATGATGAAATTGATGCAAAGGCAATTGTTGTTACCTATTGTCCTTTATGCGGGTCCGGTGTGGTATTCGAGCGAACATTTGGCGAGCAAACACTAAGTTTTGGGGTTTCTGGACTATTATATCAAAGCGATGTTTTGCTTTATGATCGCCAAACTCAGTCACTATGGTCGCAATTGGAATCGAAAGCCGTCACAGGAAAATTTATCGGCAAAGCCCTGGCGTCGATCCCCGTAGAGCAAACCACCTGGTCAGACTGGAAACAACGAAATCCAAAAACAAAAGTGATGAGTTTTAACACCGGTTTTGACAGAAATTATGCTCGTGACCCTTACCGTGGTTACCAAAACTCAGCTCAACTGTATTTTCCGGTTTCATTTCGGCAACACGGACTTCATCCCAAAGAGAAAGTGATTGCTATTCAGCTTGATGGCTTAGCGAAAGCCTGGCCGTTTATCGAGTTGAGGAAAATCAGTAAACCTATTCATGAGCGCTTAGGTATGTACACTATTGTTATCAAATATGATAAAAAAAACGATTCAGCTAAAATCCTTGATAACACTGGTAAACTACTTCCTAGTACCACACTATACTGGTTTGCATGGTCAACATTCCACCCCAAAACTTTAATTTATGGAAGATAATTTAACTTAAGATGCACATAGCCCATCTTATTTTTTTATTGTAATAACCCAATAATTGTTTTCTTCAACAATCGTTTGAAATTCAATATTTTTTTCTTTACACCAAGCTTGCACATCGGTTGAACAAGGTGCATAAGTAATTAGCAATTTTGCCACAGAGCCTATGGGAAGTTTTTCAACGGCTTTGTTAATTGCTAATAAATAACCGGGACAAGTCTGACCACGCACATCAATTAAGCTGATACCGTCTTGTTCAACCACCGTCGAGACAACCGTGAGTATATTGCTTGGTTTTTTAAATGGCCACATAATGTGTCATAGTCTAGCACAAAACTAAAAATAGTTTCTTTTATTCCCTACTACACCGTTCCAAAAAACAGGCCATTGCCGATCACGATTACAAAGTGCCCGATGCAAACTTCCACTGTCTCTGTTCATCCTGTTTCCATAACACCCTGCCCTTGCCTTGATTAAGCACGACCTGCGATAAACGACACTACTTCGTACTGCCACTCCCATGCAAAGAGATTCCAACTAGCGACGTTTAATATAGAAATCTAAGGCCGTAGAAAAATAGCTTACGCCAGTTTCTTTTTCACTTGATCGAGCAGAGCAACAATTTTTTCTGACAGGTCACCCACTTTTTTATATTCTTGTTCTGCAGCATTGAGTTCATTTTTTTCTTTATGTTCAATAATCGTTTTTATTAAACCATGCATTTCCGCATGAGGTGCTTCAATTTGTTGCATTTCGGGAATATCGCCATAGTTTGCAAGACCTTCGGCATAATACCATTTACCTAAAACACAATGTTTATGCGAAACCGCTTGTTCCATGGTGAGCGCTTCACGACCATCAAGGAAGCCACGCAAGCGTGCTTTCCAAGCCAAATGCGCCGCTTTGGCATTGTCAAAATCGAAACCAGCACTGCCCAACTTAAATACCTTCACGTGATCTTGAATAGAAAACGAGAACGCAGCGACCGACTCACCCGCTTTTGCAAGTTTTAGTGCATTATCGATGGTGATTTGTGATTCATGATTGATATTCGAAATATTGCGATTCATTTCTTCGGCAGTCGCGTTTTGTTGTTCAGCAGCCGCTGCAATTTCCATATTCATGCCTTTGATGCTACCAACCATGGATGTAATTTGATTTAGATATTCACTGGTTTGCACCGCTTCCTCTACGGTGTTATTTGCTTTTTCCATACTTGAACTCATTACACGACCCGCTTCTTCGGTACCCGATTGGAATTTTTCAATCAGGGTTTGAATCTCTTGAGTAGAATCTTGAGTGCGTTGCGCCAATACCCGAACTTCGTCTGCTACTACCGCGAACCCTCGGCCTTGTTCACCTGCACGTGCCGCTTCGATGGCTGCATTCAAGGCTAGTAAGTTAGTCTGATCGGCAATGCCACGAATGGTATCTAGAATCGAACCAATATTTTCACTTTCTGCTTTTAGATTGCGAATGACCGATTCAGCCTGATTAATTTCACCCGCAACCATTTTGATGGCGCTCATGGTGTGATCCATATCTTGTTGTGCTCGACCAGCGACACTATCTGCTTCAGTGGCGGTATTCGCTGCATTTGCAGTATTCTTCGCGACATCTGCTACGGTATGGCTTAATTCAGTCATGGCGGTTGCGACTTGTTCAATCTCACCACCTTGGCGTTTCATGCCGTTTGTTGTTTCTTGCGTGACTTGCGTCAGTTCATCTGATTCTTTTGCCATTGAAAGTGAATTGCTCGCAATGGCCGACAAGGTTTGGCTGAATGAAGTCAACATGGTTTTAAAAGAAATAAATGCCTGTCCAATTTCGTCTTTTGAAACATGTGCAAATTCCACCGATAAATCTTTGCTATCACCCACGGATTTTAAGGCACGCGCCAGTTTTAAAATCTTCTTATTGGTTAATGTCGCCGTCAAAAAAGCACCGACAGCCATGATCAAAGCGGTGACCAGTAATGCAAAAAATATTTCATTGAGATTGTCCGCCGCGCCTACGCTACGATTAAAAGCACCGTGATAATCATTCATTTGATTGGCAATAAATACATCCAAAGCCTCAGAAAAAGAAGCGGCGGCTTTATCAAATTTCGCCATCATAAGATTACCGGCTTCAGGGCCATCATCAATATAGGCCTGCGCCATTTGTTTGCCAGTTTCGTAATATTGCTTGAAACGGCTTTCTAAAGTGTTGAAAAATTTTTCGTCAATACCGTGCTCTTCGGTTTGCTCATGCTCATCATGGGCTGTGCGCATTTCATTTAAGCGTTGCAGAAATGAATCATAACTGGCTTGTGCTTCCTTAAACCCATCATCCAGTCCATCACGTCCACGCGTCGCAGAAATATCAGTTAACCATTGCTGCACCTGAACAGAATCCAGCTTCATGTTGTGCGCAAGAAAAGCATAATAGACATGCTCAGAATCAATATCCCGCAAATCATTGCTCACGGCATAACTGTTATACAAACCCCACACAGACATGGATAGAAAAACAATCATGGGTAAACCTAGCCCCAATAACCACTTTTTGGTTAGCGAAATGTTTTCCCAAATTGTCAAAATTGGTTTAATCATCATATTTTTATTTTTCGATTTAACAGTCAGTTATTACGACAAAACCAATCAAATCTTGAATATGAACAATATTGGGATGCTTGAGTTAACAGCCTTTAATAGCGGTTTTGGATAAGCGACGTTTGCCCATTCGCCCCTCTTTCCCCTATACTACGCCCCTCATATTTTTGGCGGTTTTAGCGATTACAAAGACCTTTTATGAATCCCGATTTGGAAAAATTGCAGCCCTATCCTTTTGAGCGTTTAATGGCTTTAAAACAAGGGCTTACGCCACCCGCACAGCTATCCCATATTGCCATGTCAATTGGCGAACCCAAACATGCGGCGCCCGCCTTTGCCAAGCAGGCGCTCGCCGACAGTTTAGACAGCTTAAATCACTACCCACTGACTAAAGGTGGCGACGAATTGCGCACCGCTATAGCATCATGGTTGATAAAGCGTTTTCAATTAAGCAATGCCAGTGTCGACCCTGAGCGCCATGTGATTCCCGTGAGTGGTACCCGAGAGGCCTTATTTGCTTTTGCACAAGCGCTTGTAGACCGAAGCAAGATCGCTAAGGTATTGATGCCAAACCCTTTTTATCAAATCTATGAAGGCGCGACATTGCTTGCCGGGGCGCAGCCCGTGTTCCTAAACACCACCAAAGAAACAAATTATCTTATTGATATCGACGCGATTAATGAACAAACCTGGCATGATTGCCAACTCATTTATATTTGCTCACCAGGAAATCCTACAGGTGCTGTCATGTCGCTGCAGCAAATGCAGCATTTAATTGAATTGGCGGAAAAATTCGATTTTGTTATTGCTTCAGATGAATGTTATTCAGAAATATATCCACATGAGCAAACGCCCCCGGCGGGATTATTGGAAGCCGCCCATGCCATGGGCAACACAGATTTCAAACATTGTTTGGTTTTTAATAGCCTATCCAAACGCTCAAACCTACCCGGTTTACGCTCGGGATTTGTCGCCGGTGATGCCGACATTATCGCCAAGTTTTTGAAATACCGTACTTACCACGGTTGCGCCATTCCGCCACCGGCACAAGTGGCGAGCACGGCTGCGTGGTCGGATGAAACCCATGTATTACAAAACCGCGAACTTTATAGGGCCAAGTTCGCTGCGGTTCTCGACATATTGATGCCTGTGTTAGATGTTCAAGCACCCGATGCCAGTTTTTACCTCTGGCCAAGGCTGCCCGTCGATGATACGGTGTTTGCTAAACGCCTATTCGCTGAACAACATTTGTCAGTGATCCCAGGGCAGTTTCTTTCGCGCCAGGCTGACGGCATTAACCCAGGACAGAATCACATTCGTATGGCTTTGGTGGCTTCTATCGATGAATGTATTGAAGCCGCCGAACGCATGAAACAAGTTTTAAGCACTTTATAGTATTTGGAGAGAGAAGACGCTATGAGCGATTTACAAAACATTATTAACGAAGCTTTTGAACAACGCGCAGACATCACGCCAAAATCCGTTCCCAGTCAAACCAAAGAAGCCATTAAAGAATGCATTGCCATGCTCGACGCTGGCAAAGCGCGTGTTGCAGAAAAGCAAAACGGCGAATGGGTGGTTAATGAGTGGTTGAAAAAAGCGGTATTACTTTCGTTTCGTATTGAAGACAACGTGGTCATCGATGGTGGTTTTTCAAAATTCTACGATAAAGTGGAAACCAAATACGCACATCATACTTCACGAGAATTTATTGAAGGTGGCGTCCGCGTGGTACCACCCGCGACCGTGCGTAAAGGTTCGTTTATCGCACCGAGTACCGTATTAATGCCATCCTATGTCAACATCGGTGCTTATGTAGATAGTGGCACCATGGTTGATACCTGGGCCACGGTTGGTTCATGCGCGCAAATTGGTAAAAATGTTCACTTATCCGGTGGCGTTGGCATCGGTGGTGTACTTGAACCCTTGCAGGCCGCACCAACGATTATCGAAGATAATTGTTTCATAGGCGCACGTTCGGAAATCGTTGAAGGTGTGATTGTCGAAGAAGGTTCGGTTATTTCCATGGGCGTTTATATTGGCCAATCAACCAAAATTTATAACCGTGAAACCGGCGAAGTCAGTTTTGGTCGTGTACCGGCAGGTTCGGTGGTTGTTTCTGGTAATTTGCCGTCGAAAGATGGTTCTTATAGCTTGTATTGCGCTGTGATTGTTAAACAAGTTGATGAGAAAACGCGTGGCAAAGTTGGCATAAACGAGTTATTACGAGACATCTAACAATGATCACGGTTTATGGTATTCCCAATTGCGACACGATGAAAAAAGCACGCAAGTGGTTAAATCATCATGGTATCGAATACCAATTTCATGATTACCGTAAAAACGGTTTGACGCAGGCGTTTCTTAAAAAAGTCATCGCCGAACTCGGTTGGGAAACCATGATTAATCGACGCGGCAGTACATGGCGCAAGCTCGATGAAGCCACTCGCGAAAGTTTAAACCAAAGCAATGCGATTGCTTTAATGCTGGAGCAGCCTGCTATTATCAAACGCCCATTAATCGACACTGGTAACGGTTTTATGATTGGCTTTAATGTCGATGAATTTGAACAGGTATTTGTTAGCGCATGAGTGAAACCTTAGACCTCGCTATTGATTTAATCAACCGAGCATCCGTCACACCCAATGATCAGGGCTGCCAAAAACTTATGGCTAGTCGTTTGAGTACCTGTGGTTTCACTATCGAAAATCTTCGCTTTGAAGATGTAGACAACTTATGGGCACGACGCGGTAACAGTAGCCCGCTGTTAGTTTTTGCTGGTCATACCGATGTGGTTCCGACCGGTCCCGAAGTCGAATGGCAAAGTCCACCGTTTCAAGCCACGATTAAAGATGGTGTGTTAACGGGTCGCGGTGCGGCTGATATGAAAGGCAGCTTAGCGGCCATGGTAACCGCCACTGAACGTTTTGTTGCTAATCATCCGCAACACAAAGGCAGTATCGCTTATCTCATTACCAGCGATGAAGAAGGTCCCAGTATTAATGGCACTGTCAAAGTAGTCGAGGTTTTGCAATCACGCCAAGAAAAAATTGATTATTGTTTAGTGGGTGAACCATCCAGTACCACACGAGTCGGTGATGTGGTTAAAAACGGTCGCCGTGGTTCACTTAGTGGAACATTGCGCATAAATGGTGTGCAAGGTCACGTCGCTTATCCTCACCTTGCTGATAATCCTATCGACCGCGCCGCTCATTTTTTGTCTGAACTCTGCGCCATTGAATGGGACCAAGGCAATGAATTTTTTCCACCCACTACATTTCAAGTGAGTAATTTTAACGCGGGTACCGGAGCGAATAATGTAATTCCGGGTCACGTGGATATATTATTTAATTTTCGTTTTTCCACTGAAGTCACAGCCGATCAACTAAAAACCGCCACTGAAAATGTACTGAAAAAACATGTTCAGGACTTTAAACTTGATTGGCATTTATCCGGCCCCCCCTTTTTAACACCCGAAGGTGAATTGGTCGATGCCATTCAACAAGCAATAAAAGAAATTTGCGGTATTGATACTGAATTGTCCACGGCTGGTGGTACGTCTGATGGACGTTTTATTGCACCGACCGGTGCACAAGTAGTCGAACTTGGGCCGCTTAACGCCACTATTCACAAAGTCAACGAATGTGTTTTAGTTGATGACTTGGAAATTTTATCGCGCTATTATGAACGAATTATGGAGTTATTATTGACCTAGCTGAAAGAGGGAGATGTCAATGAAAATTACCATTCGCAGCGTAAAACGGACCGACGGTAGCGATATTTCACGTATACTCGATCAACTAGGTTGGTTTAATCAAGATGAAAACGTCAATGAAAATTCCTGCCAGACTCGCATAGCTGGTGCCTTGGACTTATTTCTCTCCAGCCCCGATCACGAAGCATTTGTCGCAGAATTGGGACACGGGAAGTTAATCGGCTACATGACGGTTCATTGGTCACCCTATTTTTTCCTCGACGGCATTGAAGGTTTAATTAGCGAACTTTTCATAGATGAAAACCATCGTGGCAAAGGCATTGGTAGTCAATTGATCAACCATGTAAAAAAATTAGCCAATTATCGTGATTGCAGTCGCCTTATGCTCATCAATAGCCGCAGCCGAGACTCATATCAACGTCAATTTTATGAAAAACAAGGCTTCCGCGAACGTCCCGAAGTCGCCAATTTCGTCTACGAATTTCATTAAATATATCGCCATGTCAAACAATATGGCGATATTCTTTGTAAACAAATATTGCAGTAATCCAAGTTGATTAAACTTTTCGTCCCATCCATTTGATTTTTTACACCAATATCACAAATTACTGCAAACAAACTCAACTACTCGTGGCATCAGGTTTTTATTATTGAGAAGTGGCGTAAATTTTGCGAACCCATTCTGGAACTGCTTGGATTGCGATAATATGAAACTTTATTTGTATATGAAAAACTTTGCCCTTACGGTTATAGTCACATTTGTTATTTTTTTATCGGCACATGCCAGCCCTGTTAAACTAAAACTACCACTGCTTGACTATCCTTTCGTCAAGCAAGCCCCCAACAATGTACCGAGCATGCATCAGTCGATGCAGTTGAGCCAAAGTTTTTATAATGGTGCACATTACTTAATTTTTAAAAAATTAAAAACCAGTAATAAACATAAATATTATACAAGCTTGCTTTTTGATTTTGTCACCACGTGGACGCCATTAGGTACGACTTGGTTACATGAGGAATGGCATCGTGCGGTTATGGGACAATATGGCATTAAAAGTTTCGATGATGTTAATCGTTTTCCGTTCTTTTCTGATGCGATTTCTGTGAGCAAAGTTAAGGATGAAGATTTAGTACGACTCAAACAGCTTTACCCTGCCGACATGGTGCGTCTAACATCAGCCGGTTTTGAAGCATCAAATGTTTTTTCACTACACCTACAAAAAAACCAATTCTTTGACAACTACCAGCTACACATGGGATTTAATGACTGGGTGCAACATGTTAATAGCTGGTTTTATTTGGACACTTGCGCCAGTAACGAAGCCGATGCTTTTACACAACGATTTCTCAAAGAAGAAAATCAAGATGTATCTAAACGAGATTTCGCTGGCTTGGATTGCACCGCTTGGGTCTATGATTTATTCCGTCCTGATGGGCCTTATAGCAGCCGAGGCATACATCCATCAGGCACGGGCATTGATCGTTATATCCAGTTCAGTGATTTGACCTTAAAAGAAAAGCACTACTTAATTAAACAACGTAATTTATTTTTAATCAATTTCATTGATCCGTTTCTTTTTGGATTTACACATTTTTCACTCAATACTAACAATACACTGCTTTATTGGAATGCCAATATGGAACACTATCTTGCACCGTTTGGCCACGCCATTACAATCAATACTTTTCTAAAATTTCAGCAATACAAACTAATGTTGAGTCTGCATCGTTTCTCCAATGAAGCACTTAATCTACCTGGCTATAGTTTTGAAATACATGAACTTCCCTTTGTTCTGGGAACTCAAAACTTAAATCTATCAATTCGTACCTCGTTGTGGCGTCAACCCAGGCAACTACTATTTTCTGAGCGCTCTGTACAATTAGGGGGTTTAATCTCAGCCTCACTCAATTCGACTATTTCTCAGCTTTGGCATCTAAGTATACAAACCACATATAAAAGCAAAGGTTGGGAACCTGGACAAGTTTATTTAGGTCAACAATGGAGTAGTCAAATCGCTTTATTTTATGTTTTACCCTAAAACAAAACTAAGAAAAAGCCTAGGTATATTTTTCATGGATAATTCATTTGCATCGCCTATAGTTGACGTCGGTTTATAAATTCATTGTAAGAGGTGTCATACAGTGAGCCAAAAGAATTGCACTCGAATTTGGGATTTTCCTACCCGTATTTTTCATTGGAGTATGGTTCTGTCTTTTGCCTTTGCCTGGTGGACCAGCGGCGATAGTCGTTATTTGTATGAGCATGTATTTGCAGGCTACACCATTTTAGGATTAATTAGTTTTCGCCTAGTGTGGGGCTTTAGTGGTGGCTATTATGCTCGCTTTTCTTCCTTCAGTTTCTCACCTCGTGCTGCATTTAATTACGTACGCGATTT
>JAOUJM010000442.1 GCA_029883265.1 Gammaproteobacteria bacterium | reverse complement strand
CATCATCAACCAGATGAAATTAAAGCAATTATCAATTGTTACCGTTGATCAGAACAATAATATAATTTTTATCAGTGATTTCAATGAGTAATTCTACCTCGCAATTTCACTTAATCTTTTGTGAGAACACCTCGAATCGCTAATGGTGCAAAACGCTATCAACCCTGCGCCATTTATACAGAGATAAATTATGACCAATAACCGGACCAAAATAGGTATTACTGAATTCTGCGCTTTGTCGCAAGAAACTCGTTCTATGTTCCATAACCTATGTCTCACACTTTTAGTCTTGGCTGGCCTAACATTTACGACTCTCTGTGCATCTGCACCTGCACCTACATCAACATATGAATCAACACCAAAATTCACACAAGAAGTTAATTTCGCAGGATCTTTAGTCACAAGACAATTTTTTTCTGCAGGGGCAAAACAGTTTATCGGTATGGGGCTTACTCAACTCTTTTATGGTGAAATGAACCGTGAAATGAAATTACAAGAGCCTATCAAAGAAGGGACGTATTCAGATGAAGATTTAAAACAATTTCTTAATCAATTTGATCAAATTTTAACGGAACTTTTGGTACCGTCTGAAGCATGGGTTGCGTCAAATGAGCAAGCAGTACACCAAGTATTTTTACTCGATATAGACACCCAAATACGCAATTCAACTTATCCAGACGATGAGTTAGTCCGCTTTCTACAAAATAAAGAAGTCCAGAATTGGGCCATGAGACAAAGCGCTTTTTTAGCTGAAGCAGCGCCATTGGGCACATTCGTTCAACTCATCAAATTACTCGCGCCAGAGAAAAAAGATCATGAAGAATTTGCAGAGAGAAAAAAAGTTTTGCAAGCGTTTGAGTCGTCTTCTGTCCTGAATGCACTGGGAAAATACACGGTAATACACCTACATAATATTTCACAAGCATTAAGCTCAGACCTATTCAAGCCGCTAATGCCCACCCGGTACAATTTAGAAAAACTACATCAAGAAGAGATCAGTCTTCGAGCCGATGCAGAAAGAATTTTTGGAAACCCTTCGACAATAAATTACGCGAAGTTAATTGGCGCTTCTTTGGTTGTAAACAAATTAACTACCGACGATAAAATGAAGGTCTATCATTTTCAACAACAAGAATTAGGTGCCATAGATGAACTGGTAAAACGGGCTTATTATGCGGTATATCCCAAATTAGCCGGCAACTGTGATCGCTTTAGACAATGGTATGACGAGGAATCTATTCGTAACAGTAATGGTGATTGGACAAAGGTCAAGTACCCTGATGGTCGATCAATTGATCCGCAAGATATCATTGATGAAGTCGGAGACAGTGTCATGCAGCCCCTAACTCTTGCCTACCTCCACGGTTGTTTTGGGGAGAAGGATGTGGTTGCAGCAAGGCAAGTACTGGAGAGTTGGGCAAATACCCACGGCGATCGAGGACCGATCGCACATCTGACACATTGCACACTTGCAAACTGGGCTCGATACGGTGTTGGTGGGGAGAAAGATGAATCCACGGCACTCAAATGGGAGGCACGATTTGTACATGAGACCAAGTTTGCCAAAGGATGCATGAATCATCTACCTCCTATCGACCCCAGTAATCCTTGGCGCGTGCTTAAATAGCTTGTGATTCTTTTCAACTAAAAGTATGGCGTTTTCTGGGATTCATGTGCCACAAAATGTATTACGCACTATTTCATCCGCCTGTGGTGGTATTGTGTATTTCTGATTTTCCGGTTGTGTATTGTAAGGGTTAGCCAACACAGACACGAGTTTCTCGAAAGGCACAAAATCTTCGTCTTTAACCGCTGCCTGTATCACGGCTTCGACTTGGTGATTACGTGGAATAAATGCTGGATTTACACACCGCATGGCTGATTTTCGCTGACTGTCTTCAGATGCCTCTCGGGTGAGTCGTTGACGCCATGCCATTACCCATTGATCAAACGCGCTCGGATCGTCAAACAATTCTCTGACATGGTTGTCGTGCTCGATATTGTCGTCTGTCCTGATTGCGGACAACTCGCATAACCGACGAAATGTCAGCGTGAAATCCGCTTTATGGTTTGCCATAGCATCGAGTAAATCAGCAATTAATGCTGTGTCATCATCATGCGCCTCTACAAGCCCCAGTTTTGAACGCATGCCTGTCAGGTAGGCTTGCTCAAACCGCTCTGGATAGCTATCAATGGCTTCTTGTGCATAGTTAATGGCGGTTTGTTCATCGTCATCAATCAGCGGCAACAATGTTTGCGCCAGTTGCGCGAGATTCCAGTGCGCGATGCCTGGCTGGTTTTGATACGCATATCGACCCATTTGATCGATAAAACTAAACACTGTTGATGGATGGTAGCTGTCCATAAAAGCACATGGACCATAATCAATCGTTTCACCCGCAATCGACATATTATCTGTATTCATCACACCATGA
>JAOUJM010000441.1 GCA_029883265.1 Gammaproteobacteria bacterium | reverse complement strand
GACTGCATCAATTCCCCATTCATCGACTTTGACGGGGGTGCCGCCTAACGAAGTCACCGTATCAACAATTGTCAGGCAACCGTGTTGATGAGCAATTTCACATAAGGTTTTTGCATCAGACTGTGCGCCGGTCGAAGTCTCTGCGTGAACAAACGCAACAATTTTTGCATCAGGATGGGCTTTTAATGCATCTTCAAGTTTTTGTGGATCAACTGCATGACCCCATTCATCTTCAACCATGACTGCAACACCACCAGCGCGTGTCACATTTTCTTTCATGCGGCCGCCGAATACACCATTTTGGCAGACAATGACTTTATCACCCGGCTCAACCAGGTTCACAAAACAAGTTTCCATGCCCGCAGACCCCGGCGCAGAAACTGGAATGGTTAATTCGTTTTTTGTTTGAAAAGCATATTGCAATAAAACTTTGATCTCATCCATCATGGATACAAATTGTGGATCAAGATGACCAATTGTCGGTCGTGACATCGCAGCAGAAATACGCGGGTGCACATCAGAGGGCCCAGGCCCCATTAACGTACGTACCTGTGGCACAAATGATTGTATGTCATTAATATTCATGAAAAACCTCAAAAACGGTTGAATTTTAGTTTAGTAATTGAAAATCTGGCCCAGTAGTATAAGGGTAAACAGGTTTTACAGCAATCCCGAGTGAAATATTTGGGTATTACTTGTTAATAAAACGCAAAAAATGACACATCTGCCGCCAAGAATACCTGCACGCGTAACGCATTATCCACACTCGCGGAATTGCTTGATGGTGGTTGCTTTGAAACACCTGCGCCCAAGGTAAACGGTGAACGTCCCAAACCCAAACGTAAAAACACACCCGGCGAAAGCACTTGGGAAAATTTCACTTGTGCATTGTCTTCATCACCACTGATACGCACACTAGCAATGCCGCCTAGATCCATGGCAGAGACAAATAGTCCTGCCGTGGTATTGGCAAATAAGGGAACGGACAAATCGATACCCAATGGCATAAACACACCGGCGCCCATACTTGACTTATCACACGCACTAAATAAACAACTTGCATGCGCCCCAAGCAAGGTACCAAATGTCACCATGATTTTACTGCGTTTCATTTTCCACATATTCGACGGGGAGGACACTGACTTCACCACTTGTTTAAACTCCTCAGCATTCTTTGCATTATAGAAATGAAACAGAATGGAAAAGTTGGTTTTCATATTATCCACAAATTCTACCGTGGGGCTATAACTGGCGAACTCAGTTTGTTTTTTACGTGAAAGTTTTTCCACTTGTGCCAACACATAAGTGGTTTCAATAAATGCTTCGTGGGCATCACCCGACTGAAACGCAGCAATCGCTTTGAGACCATGATCGAATGCCAAACCGTTGATGTTTTGTGTTAAGCCGGTTTGCGCAAATAAATAGTTCGATTGGGATAATAATGCAATAATTTGCAAATTAATACGCTTGCTTTGATTCTTAATCGCTTGCACATCACCATTATTTTTTAATAATGCCTGCATCGCATCTTTTTCTTGATCCAAGGCATGAAATAAATCAATTGCTTCACGCATCAGAGCTGGCGTGACCAAAGCATTCAGTTTTTCTCGCTGCTGCGAACAGTAGACCTTATGACAACTCATAAAATTTTGTGAATAAATTAAGTTGAAAAATAATGATTTCATTTTATCGGCGCTTAGCTGTAACACGGCATTTTGTTGTGCCGCACTACGACTATGAAAATCATTCGGCAAGGTTTCGACTATGGCTCGCGCTAATACGCCTAGCACTAATAAATTACAAGCATAATGTTCCATTTTTTCACAGTCGTTAACAATGGCGTCATTCTGGGTAATTCCAGCGATCAGATTTGTCGGTGCTACACCACGACTGGTTTCCTGCAGAATACTGCCCAGGGCAAAAATCCAATGCGGCGACATGGCTTGGTCTTGCATAATCAATGCGGAAAAACGTGCAGGCAAATAACGAATGTCTTTATTTAAAACCAACATCACCACTTCAATATTGCCATCAAGATCTGTTTCATTGAGAAAACCATATACTTGGCAAAAATTTTCGAAATAATAAGCGTATTCTTGATCACATAAGGATGAATTGATTTTTTGTATCATCCACGAGGTCACCATGGTCTGCGACATTTCCAAGGCCGCATCGGTGATTCCCATAATGACTTTATGCTCCCAGGAGGAGCCGCCGCTAAGTTCTGTTGCGTTAAAAGATGTGGGAGCTGCCTGGCTTCCATTATTGTCGGTTGCTGCCGTGGTGGTTGTCGCACCTGTGGCAGAGTGCGCGGCATAAAACGGACGAATTTTTACCGTGCGCGAATCAAAATTCAAACTCTCATAAGGTATTTCATATTTCATGCGTTGTTTGGTGGGCAATTCCCAAATGCCTAGTTTATTAGCTTTGGCAATTTG
>JAOUJM010000440.1 GCA_029883265.1 Gammaproteobacteria bacterium | reverse complement strand
ATACTTTAACTGGCGCACCGAGAGGAAAATCAATATTATTTTCAACTGGCAAATCAACACGTAACATCAATTTTCCGATTTCCGCAATTTCCATCAATCTTTCGCCAGTAGTAACTGGACGACCAATCAATTCTGACTTGTCACTAAAAAGTAAAAATCCTTCTTTTTCTGCGACAATGTTGACATGATCCAACAGCTCTTTGGCATAGTTTCTTTTTATAACCGCCAAATCAACCTTTGCTCTCAACAAGGCGACTTCCGCCTTACTTTCTTGATCTTGGAATGCACCCTGAGTCGCTTTTTTCAGCTCAGCTTGAGAAACAGCAAGGAATTTTTCCGCCACGGCATATTCATTTCGATAATTGGTATCTTCATAGCGTAATAGCGTGAGCCCCTCAGTAACCAACTGATTTGGCTCAACAGGAATTGAAGCGATGACACCATCCATAGGCGCGCTAACAATTAAAGGGTCCTTGGCAACCACTTTGACCGGCCCCAAGGTTGAATGCTGAACAGGCAACAAAAGTAACGCTATCAGCAGAGCCCCTAACGTCCAAGCTGTTTTGCGTGAGAAGAACCATGATTTCAAACGCCGGTGCTTGTCAAAGTAACCCCAGGCATGAGCATACGTATCCGCTAATCGTTTAATCAGGAAAAGCTCATTTTCATTCCAAGCCGTTTCTTTTTCTAGCCACAAAGAACCGACTAGGAAGCCATCAGGCAAACGCAAAGAAACCCAAACAGGGAAAGGTAATGACAAGCTACGCCAATCTTGCTGCAGCTCCTTTGGAAGTTGTTCAAAGCTAACCCTGACTGGTTGATCATCAATATGGTTAATTCTCAGATCATCAACAACACGCTCTATCCAGTGTATCTTTGGTATTGAGCGGTCAACTAAGGTAACACCAGAAACTCTTATCGCATGAAAACGTGAAACTTTTTGTCCAGCAGCTTTGAATAGAACGGCATGTCGATAATGAAGGAGGCGCCGTGTTTCATTAACAATAAGATAATGTAGCGACAATAAGTCTTCAGCATTACGGGCATCAGCTTCCAGGTGGAGCAAGACAGAAAGAGTTTTATTGTCTACATTATTATGTTTATCTGTCATAATCCCAAAAAATGTCAGGTAGATACAAAATTCTCGCTAAGAGATAAAGTCGCAAAAAAAGCACCGTTGGTAGACAATGACCATTGCACCTGGGAACAATGGTAACGCTCTATAGTTGATTCAAATCCAGCACAAAAATATGCGGCGTTACATAATTCCCCCTATAAGCAAACATGAAGGCTGATGTTGTTATCATTTTCAACCCGCTACTAAAATTTCAGCGGTCAACTGATATTTCTAGAACAATCTAATCAGGAAGATCAAAAACAACTGACCCACTCATACCAGCCAGCACATCTGAAGTGTCGTCCTTAAAACTAGCAAATACGCGAACTGTCTGCGATACAGGATCAACACGGGCACCAATTCTAGCTATTTCGATTTCATACTTTTTCCCCGTTTCGTCGACTGTTATGGGGTAATTGATGCCAGGCTGTAACCAACGTAGCCAATTAGATGGAACAATCATTTCTATTTCCAGGCTATCGTCATCCAGAATTTTCATGATTTCGCGACCTGGTTCAATCACTTCATGGGCGTATGCTTTTACTTCAGCCACACGCCCATTCCAAGGTGCTTTGATTACACATTCCTGATTGCGGACTTTGATAACATTTTGCTCAGCTAAAGCTTTATCGTATTGGGCTTTGGAGACTTCAAGTTCCAGAGAACCGACAGCATTAAAATGCAACAAATCTTGGTTATTATTAAATATCATTTTCCTGACTTTGGTTTCTGCTGCAGCGGCTCTCAGTTCCGCATTCTTCCGATCACAATCAAACTGTATTAATTTCTCGCCTTTTTTGAAGTAATCACCGTCTTTGACACTGATATGTGCAATCTTGGCGCCCACATCAGATGATAATACTGCTTCACGGTGTGGTTTAATCAGACCTCTTATTTCGGCCGTTGAAATCGGCTGATTTACTTTTCCCTCGATTTTCTTATCGATAACAATCAGCTCAGAGGGATCCATCAATTTAGTTAACTCTGCAAGACTATTTGTTACATACCAAAAAGGTAATAAAACTAGAATAAGGAAGATATAACGATAATTTTTCATTTACTCTTATTTATGGTCAAGTAATGGCCTGATCTGTTTTTAAAAAAACAGCTCGTTAAATGCTTCTATTTAATACAATTAAACACCAGGACAATAAAGTTCTAAGCGACGAGTAGCGCGGATTAACTACTTTATTTACAGCGTTGTTCGTCTATGTGCGTATTCCACTGAAAGTTGCCACCCAAACCACGTGATAGTTGCCACCTAAACCACGCGATGGTTGCCACCCAAACCGGTGATAGTTGCCACCCTGTCGGAGCGAAGCG
>JAOUJM010000171.1 GCA_029883265.1 Gammaproteobacteria bacterium | reverse complement strand
ATTATCGACCGCGTTTTCGGCGAGGATTTTCTGTAATGCAAACCCATTTGTACCATTCTCATCAAATCTCAATCCCTTGTTTTCACACGTAGGATTAATCACCTCAGAAAATACAGCACTCACAGTTTCATTGGATTCTAATTGAAAATGACACAGCGTTTGAGTACTACCATCACAAGCACCACCGCTCCAATGACTGAACTCATAATTCAATGCAGGATTTGCTTTCAAGGTCAGTTCACTACCCGTGGCCATTGTCGTTTGACAATGATCTGGACAATTGATTGATAACGGTTGATTTGCATCGCTCACTTGACCATTTCCGCTGATGCTCACATTCAGTTGCGCCGTCGCGCTCGCGCTTGTGTAGTTCGCGATAATAGTTTCATTACTATTTAATTGCACCGAGCATTGTTGTCGAAATTCGGCGCTTACACAATTGCCACTCCAATGACTAAACACGTAGTTTTCCGCATTGTTGGCAATTAATGTCAACTGACCGCCTTGATTTAAATCGTATTTACATTGTCCCGTGCAGTTCACTGCATCTGGGACACTTACCACAGAGACAGAACTCGAATCTGTTCCTTGAACTTGCACATTCAAAATCGCGCGATTACTTGCAGATAGTTGTTGTTGCAAAAATGCAGCAATATCTTCTACTGCTTGTCGCTGCTGTTGTGGATTTGCCCCCAGTTGGGACTCAATTCCATTCATGAAACTGACACGACCCAATGCCGCCATAATTTGCGAACCACTCACTCGTTGAATCGCTGGATAACTCCAAACAGAACCATCCCCATTTTTACGCCCTTCACCGTTTTGATCATGACAATTTTCACAGTTTTTTGCGTATAATTGAGCTCCACGAATTGCATCAACCTGATCGATATTGTTTTGCTGAGGCGCAGGTTGATCCGACAAATGATCGAATTGAATATCGTCATCATATTGGGTATTACGTGCACGTCGCAACTCGACACTCCAGCGTTTGTTTTCCGCATTAAATGTTCCTTTTGCAATGATGTCTGCCGCACTTCCGCTAGGTATTTGATTGATGACAAATGGAATAACATTACCGACCTCAGCTACTCCAGAAAAGGATTCCACATTGTCTGCGAATAAAAACGTCGATTGCGCTGATAGCGCTTGTCCCACTTGTTTGAATTGTGGATGCGCGTCAATCAATGGATTTTCATAAAAACTCGGTTGACCACTATCGTTTTGCAAGCCCATTTGATTCTCCGCAGAATATCGCAATAGCATATCTTGGGCATAACCCACCGGATTGGATCGACTTGCTTGCCACTGCCAAACATCAGCTCTATCTTGACTGTGATTAGTTTTCATATGTGCATTGGATCCGGCAAACAAGTGCTGCGGATTATCTGTGCGCAAATTTCCATGACAAAAAGCACCACATCCTTTTTGCTGCTCTTTAAAATTATTTTCATTGTCGATAATTGGGAACATTAACAAAAGACGATCTTCATTTTCAGTTCGAAACGACGCCATAGCCGAATTGATGGCGCTATTTGCAGGCGCCTCTAATGTTCCCGTGGCGGAATATTGCATGGGGTTCCAGCCTGTTTGGCCTTGTCCTTGATCACCAAAAACCCATGCTGCATATTGCTCATTAGCCGTATGACTAGCATCCTCCCATTCCACTAGAAAATAAACATACTCCTCATCCCAACGTGAAGCGATAGACAGCTCGGTCGCAACTGAATCCACAAACTGATTTAAAGGAAAATTATTTTGTGGCAGGCCTTTAATGATTTTCATTCGATCACTTGGCCACTCGGCGGAGTCGCCATCGATATTGATAGGTAAATCGTTTCTAGGTGGAGATATGATGACGTTATTTTTGTTTTCCACAATCGTATCAGACTCGACAAAATCTAGAAAAAGCAAATGTGAGCCTACATGATTATGACTATTATCAGTGACCGCGATTGAAAAATAACTGTCGCTAGGCGGCGACGGAGTTGTTGCTTCATCGACAGGATTTGAACAAGAAATAAAAACAGGAAGTAAGCTTAAACAAATACAAATATTATTCAGTTGATGTTTTTTCATTTATATTTTTCATATTTTTTGTTAGGGGCTTCAAGTTTAAACAAGGAGTCGATGATATACAACCAGATTCAAATCCTCATAAAAATGGCATGACCGTATTTGTCGCTTAATGGTTAAGCCGACAATCTTAGCTCATGTCCTTTTAGTAAAAATACATAATATTCGAATATAGTAACGCTTAGATATTCCCGTAATAACATTTGAAAATTCTTGGTCGCAGCAATAACTCTAAATTTTTATAAATCAATTCTATCTTGGTATTTCTTTTTATAATAAGAACTGCTACCTTTATGCGCTTGTTCCAAGGTGCGGCTTTGGGCAAAAAAAATAATACAAGCAATCGTGGGCACACGTTGCTTACCAACATTGAGTTAATTTTACAATCGGGAGGTTTACAAATGAGACTAGCTGTATTTCAAAAAGCGGCGATCACGATTCTCATGGGAATGTTTTCAATCAGCGCAATCGCGGCAAGCGGTGGCCATGATAGCGGCCCTGCTTGCGAAGGCTTTGGACCACAGACACCACGTGATATTGATAGCACTAAAGGAAAAAATCCTGTGGTATTCAATAATGCACCCAGTGCAAATAATATGAATTTGTGCAATATTCATTTCCACAACAACGCAGAACACAAAGCAAAAGATTTTGCGATTTATGCGGGTGAAGGTGATCACGGCCACGGTGGTGGTTATATGTGTGGCATGAGCAAGAGCCTTTCCAAAGCTGAGCTTAAAGCAACATCAGGTGATATTTGTAAAGGTTTGAAGCCAGGCGATACCATCGAGGTCCATTGGGTACATACCTCATGTCAAGTTAAACCCGGAAAAGGTTTAGGCTCCTGCGTGTCCGATGCATGTGCGAATCCTGACTTACGTGTGGAAACCCAAGTATTCACTTTGGTTAATGACAATTCTGCGCTGAATTTCCAAGACCTTGCTTATGGCGGCAATATGCGTGGTGGCTTACACCAAGCCAAAATGCTTCCCAAAGGTACTGGCAAACCAGTTGAATTTATCGGTTCAACCACCGGCCCTAAATTTAGTGAACAAAGTTGCTCACCCTACCAAGTTACTTGGAGTGTGCGCCCTAAATGTGCCAAGCTCGATATCAACAGTTTGGGACAATGGTGCAAATCCAATGTATTTGAAGAAGATCATGCTCACGGTGTACGTAAACTCGTCACCAATCCGAAGTTGCTTTCAATTATTGATTAATTGTTTCGCACTTCAAACCAAAGGGGTTGCGTCGGCAACCCCTTTTTTTTAAACTTGATAACAAATAGTCAAAATGTTGATACGCTTAACTGTATCGCAAAATTATTCATCTGTACTTGGGCTCATATCTTTAGAAACATAGCTATTTTAACAACATTGAATTCATGCTCAGCGCTAAGTCATTTATTGTTAGAGCGACAATCTGAATCAAGAAAACTTTAGATTTTTACGTCAGGTGCATAAGGAAAATGGTGTTTAAACCACATTTTATATCATCGTGAGATTCTTAGAAATGGCGATAATTGCAACTGCCTAAAAAATAGTGCATTGGGGAATTAATAAAAACAAGCTTATACTCAAACAGGATCACAACTTATACTGTTTCCAATGACTCAAATCACGCTCAAGCAACTGTTCAAGCTTTTCAATTTCTGGATCGAATGCCTTATGCATGTCTTGAATTAATTCTTTGCTAAGGTCATCACCGCCTTTGACTCTCTTCAAATTTATTTCTTTAATTTTTTTCGACAAGCCAATTGATTTAATTCCTAACATTTTCTTTATAGTGCGTACAATGAAGTTAATTGGTTTGGATGGGCGTATGAGCTTTGACAACAACTTTGATCGATGCGTTTTCCGCGCATTAGTGCGTTGAAAGTTTGTTTTGTTTATGTTTTCCAAATCAAGAAACGTTAGTACGTCGTCGAAAATCGATTTTGTATCCGCAATAAAATCATCAAAAATGATAACCTTGAGTTGGTCTTTAGGCACAATGTCGCGAGCACGGGCCAATTGTGTTCCAAAAGCGCCTACTTTCGCATATTGCAATCGTTGCGGCTCAAGAATATGCTTCGGTACTTTCTGTCCTTCATGGCGTAATCCCTGAAGCTTCCATGCTTCCTCGAAGGTTTTTGCATCCTCCTCATGCCCATAAAGGAATTGCCAGTACAACGAAGGGACAACCTGTAGTGGATTTCGCAACATAATGATAATTTTTGCGGCTGGATTGTATTGCAATATGTTTTTGATGGCTGTTTCTGAAAATAAATACCAGGTTGAACCCTCACCGATAACTTTTGGTGGTTTTTCCGGGTCGAATTTGAACATATCTAAATATTGCTCAATCGTCCTTGCTTGGCGATATTCGGGATAATCGGATAGAAAATAATGAGGCTCTTTTGGAAACGCCATACAAACATCCGGATGTTCCTCCAAATACTTAACTAGCGCGGTGGTTGCGCATTTTGGTCCACCAACAATGAATAAGTCGGGTTTTATGTCGTGTTGATTCATTATAATTACAATCCGCCGTTAAAAAGCCATCCGGCGAATTCTAGCAAAAATAGTTATGTCGAACTATAAATAGATAGTTGTATAATAATCGCCATTTATATTCAGCTAACTACTATAACATAGAAAAATAGTCAACTTTTACTACTTAATCCATTATTTTAATTCGAAGGTACGGACGTGAGGAAGAATGTTAAACTCGCTTATTTGGTTTGTTTACATGTTATCCTTGGCATTCTTTTAATTAAGAGTAATTTAGGGCAACAACTACTGCCTGAGGGCGCACTAAATTTCTCTCAAAGGGAATTGACGGACCATTATCATCGCATGCTTCGTTTTCACAAACGAATGGATGGTAATATTCTCGATGGTTCGGCTATTTTTATCGGTGATAGTTTAACTCAAGGCTTAAATGTTTCATCGATTGCAATGCCCGCAGTGAATTATGGAATTGGGGGTGACACCACCTTTGGAGTTTTACAACGGTTAACAAATTACCAATCATTGTCCAAAGCCAGTGTCATTATCGTCACTATTGGCATTAATGATTTTAATTTACGATCAAATACTGAAATGTTAGAAAATTACAAACAGATTTTTCAGCGTCTGCCCGCGAATGTGCCTGTCATTATAAATGCCCTATTGCCCGTAAATGAAAACGGCCATCACTGGTTAAAAGGTTTTAATCATCGTATTATTGCCCTCAATATGCAACTTCAAGCGCTTACGAGTCATTACAACAATTTTGTTTTTTTGAATATTAGCAGCCATTTAGTCGACCCATCAGGTCATTTAAAACCTGAGTTCCACAGTGGTGATGGTCTGCATCTAAACTCAAAAGCAAATGCCGTTTGGATCCACTTATTGCGTGAAAAGATTATCCAAGTAAAAAACATGAAAGCAAGCATAAAAAATGAGTCGCAGGTTCAATGAATGCTTATCTTAAATTGTATGGTGATTAGAAAATTATTCACTTATATCGGGTTAACTATTAAAAGAATCTAGGGAATATTATGTCTTTGTTGTATCGATCTGATATTGATGGTTTACGTGCAATTGCCGTTTTGTCTGTTTTATTCTTTCATGCGGGTTCCGAATTATTCAGCGGTGGTTACGTAGGTGTTGATGTATTTTTTGTTATTTCAGGATATTTGATTACCAGCATTATACTTCGCGAAATCAATTCAGGTACGTTTTCGATTTTGCAGTTTTATGAACGCCGTTTTCGGCGAATTCTTCCTGCATTAGTCGTCGTTATTATTGCCAGCATTGTGGTTGGCGCATTTTTATTGACACCTGATGGGTTTTCCGATTTTGGGCAAAGCGCATTGGCCGCTTCAGTTTTCTCCTCGAATATCTTATTCTTTCTCGAATCTGGCTATTTTGATGCACCAGCAGAATTGAAACCGCTTTTACATACCTGGTCACTTGCCGTTGAAGAGCAATATTATATATTTTTTCCAATTTTATTACTTGCTATCGCAAAATTTTCATCAAAACGTTTTTTCCAATGGCTAGTTATTCTTTGCATTGCTTCATTTATTACGGGTGTCGTAATGACAAGAATCGATGCATCAAGTGCTTTTTACTTGATACCTGCTCGTGCATGGGAACTTTTTGTTGGAAGCATTCTCGCGTTAAATGTCATACCAAAACCCAATAATAGAATACTTCGTGAAAGTCTAGCGTTAATAGGTACAGGTTTCATAATTGCGGCGGTATTCTTTTTTACGAATGAAACTCTTTTCCCCGGTTATGCAGCAGCATTACCCGTATTAGGTGCAGCACTCATTATTTATGCAGGTATCGGTGGTCGGTCGCTCATATTTTCCCTGTTGAGTCTGCGACCGGTGGTTTTCATTGGCTTAATCTCCTATTCCTTATATTTATGGCATTGGCCGATTCTTGTTTATACAAAATTGTACTTCATCAAAGAACCGAGTACCTTGGTTATCGCAAGCATGTTAGGTTTAACACTACTGCTTTCTGTATTATCTTGGAAATTCGTCGAAACACCGTTTAGAAAGAAAATTTTCTTAAAACAAAGAAACCCGCTTTTGGCTGCCTCTATTATTGTTTCTCTTGCCATTTTTTTCACTGGTGCGCTTATCAATTTCAACAATGGTTTTCCGGCTCGCCATCAAAATTATCTTGCCAAAAATATGATGGAAAACGACATTGAATGGAATCACTGGGATCAATGTCAAAACGTGAGTAAAAAGTTAGCAAACAAGCAGGATCTTTGTGATATAGGCAATAAAAATGCTGAAACCAGTTTTCTTTTTTGGGGAGACTCACATGCTAGAGCATTAGCATCGGGTATTGATTTAGCGGCACAAAACCAAAATCGACAAGGTAAAATTGCAACCGAACCCGGTTGCCCACCTTTGTTTTCAATTGAACGTGGTAAGCGCACCAGTTGCGATGAATTTAATCAATCAGTGTATAAATATTTGCAGCGTTCACCGGAGATAACCACAGTCATTTTAACTGCGCGTTGGGCCTTATCAACCAATGGAACCCGTTACAAACATGAAGGCGGTCGTTCAGTAAAATTAATTGACCTTGAAGAAAAATTAATACAAACAAAAAACAATCTCGATTTAGTAGATTTAGGTCTAAGACGCACCATTGAAAAAATTACACAGCTTGGAAAACGAGTTGTACTCATTGGTCCAACCCCGGAAATAGGCTACTACGCGCCTTCAGCTTATGTGCTGGCAAAACTCACCGGACGAGACCTGAATCAATTAATTGCGCCAACACTAGAGGAGTTCAATGCACGGGCGCAGAGCATGAACACAATCATCGAACATATCGAAAAAGATTATGAAATTGCTGTGGTACAACCTGCGGATTTGTTATGCAACCATGAACGCTGCATAGCCGCCAAAGGGGAGTTTTTAATGTACAGAGACAATAATCATTTATCGACTTATGGCGCAAAAAGTCTCGAAATATTATTGAGCAATATTTTTGACTAGCTTATAGCGACTAAATTAATCCCATACCCTTCGTCTGCATATCTCGAATTTGATCCCGCAATTTTGCAGCTTGCTCAAATTCTAGATTTTGCGCTGCTTGGTGCATTTGCTGTTCGAGTTGTTTGAGTTTTTGATTGAATTGCGTCGGTGTGAGTGAGGCGTATTCAGCAATTTCTTCTGCAACTTTGGCAAAACGTTTAGGACCGACCGACGGACTCGAATCACCCGCAATTTCCATAATATCGCGTATGGCTTTTTGCACACCTTTAGGGGTAATACCGTGTTTTTTGTTGTGAGCCACTTGTTTTTCACGACGACGATTAGTTTCACTAATCGCCTTTTCCATGGAGTTTGTCATTCTGTCGGCGTACATGATGACTCGACCATTAATATTCCGTGCCGCTCGCCCAATGGTTTGGATTAAAGAACGCTCGGAACGCAAAAATCCTTCTTTATCCGCATCAAGAATACCGACCAACGACACTTCGGGAATATCTAAGCCTTCTCGCAATAAATTAATGCCAACCAGCACATCAAACTCGCCTAAACGTAAGTCACGTAAAATCTCCATGCGTTCAACCGTATCAATATCAGAGTGTAAATAACGCACTTGAACCCCATGCTCCATATAATAATCGGTGAGATTTTCAGCCATGCGTTTTGTTAAGGTAGTGACTAACACGCGCTCATGTTTTTCTACTCGTTTATTGATTTCTGATAACAAGTCATCGACTTGAATGGTCACTGGCCGAATTTCCACTTCGGGATCAACTAAACCCGTTGGACGAACCACTTGTTCGACCACGGTGCCCGCATGCTCCTGTTCATAAGCACCCGGCGTTGCCGAGACAAAAACTGTCTGCGGCATGAACTGTTCAAATTCTTCGAAACGCAAAGGGCGATTATCCAAGGCTGACGGCAAACGAAAACCATATTCGACCAAGGTCTGTTTACGTGAGCGATCGCCTTTATACATACCGCCCACTTGAGGTACTCCCACATGACTTTCATCCATGAACAGTAATGCATCTTTAGGAAGATAATTCATGAGTGTTGGTGGTGGCTCGCCTGGTTTGCCTCCGGAAAGATAACGCGAATAATTTTCGATACCGTTGCAATAACCTAACTCGCGCATCATTTCAACATCCATTTTCACACGCTGTTCCAAGCGCTGCATTTCGACCAGTTTATTTAATTCACGTAACTGCTCCAGACGCTCACCAAGTTCGGCTTTGATTTCATCAATAGCACCTAAAATGGTATCGCGCGAAGTCACATAATGAGTGGATGGGAAAACTGTTAATCGAGGAACTTTACGAATGACTTCTCCGGTCAAAGGATCAAAATACGCTAGGTTTTCGATCTCATCATCAAATAATTCCACTCGCACGGCATCACGATCAGATTCCGCTGGAAAAATATCTATAATTTCACCACGCACACGGAAGGTACCCCGATGCAATTCAACGTCGTTACGCGTGTATTGCAGCTCGGCTAGACGACGCAGAATGCTACGTTGATCAATTTGTTCACCGCGGGATAAGTGCAACACCATGCTCAAATATGACTGCGGATCACCCAAACCATAAATCGCCGAAACTGTGGCCACGATAATGACATCTTTGCGCTCAAGAATAGCCTTGGTCGCCGAAAGCCGCATTTGCTCAATGTGGTCGTTAACCGACGCATCTTTTTCGATGAATGTGTCAGAGGAAGGCACGTAGGCCTCTGGTTGGTAATAATCATAATACGAGACAAAATACTCCACGGCATTATCCGGAAAGAAGTCTCGCATTTCACCATAAAGCTGTGCCGCCAGGGTTTTGTTCGGCGCCATCACCAGAGCGGGTCTTTGTACGGTCTGGATAATATTCGCCATAGTAAATGTCTTACCCGAACCGGTCACACCGAGAAGCGTCATGGTGGCTTCACCTGCCTCGATTCCTTCCACCAGCGCTTTAATGGCTTGAGGTTGATCACCCGCAGGCTTGTAATTGGAAACTAAGTTGAATTTTTTACTCATGGCATATTCTGTGATTCGACTGAATCGAGTATATTACCGGAATATGATGATAAACGTTACCCGTATCCGAGATCGATGCGGTTTAAGGAGTTAGTTTTGAAACTTGAGCTATCGCAGCGTACAAAAAACCTCAAACCTTCACCCACATTGGCAGTAACGGCCTTAGCCGCAAAATTGCGTGCTCAGGGC
>JAOUJM010000018.1 GCA_029883265.1 Gammaproteobacteria bacterium | reverse complement strand
AGTCGCCAAACCCACGCCCGTGCCTTTAAATTCATCACCGCCATGTAAACGTTGAAATGCGATAAATAGTTTATCTACATAAGCCATATCAAATCCCACACCATTATCTTTAATGAAAAACACCGTCTCTTGATCAATCATCTTCACACCAAATTCAATTTCAGCCTGCGCTTCTCGAGCGCTATATTTCCAAGCATTACTCAACAAATTCATTAACAAAATTTCACACAACTTCTCATCACACCAACAAGAAATATTGTCTGGTATCAACCAATTCACACGTCTTGAAGGATCGAGCTGTACGATTTCAGGAATAATTTTCTGACATAGCTGGCTTAGGTTGACCGTAGTAAAGCTCAAGTCATACCGAGTCACCCGGGATAATATGAGTAAATTGTCAATTAACTCACCCATATGCTGACTCGCTCGACGTAGACGCCACAAATAGTCTGTTGCCAGCTCATCAAAACTATCTGAATAATCTTCTAGTAGCGCCTGAGAAAATCCATCAATACTTCGCAAAGGCGCACGCAAATCATGCGAAACAGAATAACTAAATGCTTCAAGCTCTTGGTTTAAGTTGCACAGTTCCACCGTACGTTGTTCTACAAGATCTTCCAAGTGCAATTTGTAGTGTTGCAACTCAGCAAGTATTTGTTCAGATTCACTAATATCTCGCATAATTACCATAAAAACCCACTGATCGGCCAAACGAATTTTTGAAATAGCAGCGTCTAAATGAAAAACTTCACCATTTTTTCGTACACCATTGACGGGGCGTCGACTATTCATGACACGCGACTCGATGTCTGCTTGTTTAAATGTTTGCAAGTACTGCTGATGAGCTTGATGAAATGATTGTGGGATTAAAACATTGACCGATTTCCCGATCAGATCTGACTCGGAATGGCCAAATACAGTTTCTGCACCTCTATTAAAAGAAAAAATACGACCATCATCATTCAACAAGATTATCGCATCCGAGGCTAAATTTAAAAGATTGAGCAAGATCTCTCTACTCAATCCTTGTGAAGCAAGTGTTTCGACATCAACATCAATTGACATTCATTATCTCTTTTGTTGCATAACAAGCATATGTTTACATCTTCAAACAGAATGCATTTCGCAAAAAATATTTAGTCACGATGAGATACACTAGACTTTTTACAGAATAGATTACATGTACCCATACCCTCACACAAGTATATACAAATATTTTATGATCGAAATGCTCGACAAGATTTTTTACAAACAAGATGCGAAGAAAATGTACATGAAGAAAAGAAAATTTGATTTAGGATGAATAAATCTGGTACACCGAAACGAATTTAATTTTTTATAGCCTGATAAACACTTTGACCTGCCAAGATCGTTTCTTGCACCTGACCGTTAAACTCCCAGGAGTCGAATGCGGTGTTTTTACCTGCGCTCAATAATTCAGATTTTTTGCATAGCCAAGGTTTCTCAGGATCAAATATGCAAATGTCAGCAACTGCATCTAGACTTAAATGACCCAAATCCAATCCCAGAATCTGTGACGGTTGAAACGTCAAACTTGCGACTAATTGCGCAAGCGACAACTTTTTGTCATGCACTAAGCGCAAACCCAGTGGCAATAACATTTCAATAGTGCTCATGCCCGATTCGGTCTCGCTAAAGGGACCGAGCTTAGCGTCTAATTCATGCGGCTGATGATCAGAACAAACCGCACTAATAACCCCATCAGCTAAACCTGCAACCAAACCCGCTTGGTCCCGCTGACTGCGCAATGGTGGTTTAACATGACAGTCCACATTAAAATCCATTAAATCCATTTCATTCAGATGTAGATGATAAATGGTTGCATCAGCGGTAACCGGTAAACCATCGTGCTGCGCACGAGCCACCATACGCACCGCTTTTTCTGTAGATAAATGGCAGAAATGCGCACGTGCACCAGTCGCTTCGACCAGAGCCAAGTCACGTGCAACAGCAATCGTCTCGGCAATTTCTGGAATACCACTCAGGCCTAGACGTGTGCTAACCGGACCCTCATGGGCGCCGCCACTTCGACGTAACCATGGGTCTTCTGAAAATATAAATACTGTCATGTTGTGACTGGCCGCATATTCCAAAGCACGACGCATAACTAAGGTGTCTTTAACCGCTCGCAAAGCATTGCTGACACCGACACATCCTGCGTTTTTTAAGGCGAGCATTTCACAAATCTGCTGGCCTTCAAGCCCCCGCGTCATGGCACCCAAGGTGACCACCCGGGCCTTACCCGCTTGTTGTGCGCGTTGCGTGATTAACTCAACAACAGCTGGTGTATCGACAATTGGAATCGTATCAGGTGGACAGCAAATCGTTGTAACGCCACCTTTAGCTGCGGCTGCGGTTTCGCTAGCAATCGTAGCTTTATTCTCAAAACCAGGTTCACGTAAGCGTGCGCATAAATCTACAATGCCCGGCATCACAACTAAACCCTGCGCATCGATCAAACGATCAGCGCTAAAACCATGCGGCGCTTGGCCTAAGCCAACCACTTTGCCATCGGCAATAAACACATCACAAATTCCATCTTGCTGATTTTTTGCATCAACCAAATGACCACCACGAATATGCAGACGCATTATTTTGTCTCCCGTGGCGCTTGGTAACTACCCATGGCCATGGACATTACCGCCATACGCACAGCGATACCATTGGTGACTTGTCGCAAAATCAGGGAACGCTCCCCATCAGCAACACTGGATTCGATTTCAACTCCACGGTTAATCGGTCCGGGATGCATCACAACTGCATCGGCGTGAGCATAGCTAAGTTTTTCTTCGGTCAGGCCATAACAATGAAAATATTCTTCCGTACTCGGCAAAAATGCGCCGCTCATGCGTTCTTGTTGTAAGCGCAACATAATAACCACATGCACATCTTCTAAACCTTGAATCATTTCATGAAACACATGTACACCAAGCGATTCTATATCTTTTGGAATTAATGTTTTCGGTGCAATTACTCGCACACTGTTAACACCAAGTGTGGTTAGTGCATGGATTTGTGATCGCGCTACGCGTGAATGTAGAATGTCACCAACAATGGCTACATTTAGCGAGGCGAATTCCCCGAAATGCTGGCGAATAGTAAACATATCCAACATGGCTTGCGTTGGGTGCGCATGCCAACCATCCCCGGCATTAATCACACGAATATGTTGCGGTGCGTGTCGCGCAATGAAATGTGCAGCGCCGCTACGGGAATGCCTCACTACAAACATGTCGCATTGCATGGCTTCAAGATTACGCAAGGTATCGAGCAATGACTCACCCTTGGTAGTGGCAGAGGTGCTAATGTTCATATTCAGCACATCAGCCGATAATCGTTTGGCCGCAAGTTCAAATGTAGTGCGTGTACGCGTACTGTTTTCAAAAAACAAGTTAACAATCGTCTTGCCGCGTAAGAGTGGAACTTTCTTGACGGCTTGTTCACCCACGGTGGAAAAAGTTTGTGCGGTATCAAGAATATCGACGAGTACAGAACGGGGAAGACCTTCGATGGTAAGAAAATGACGAAGTTGTTTTTCGGGTGTTAATTGCAGTGTATCTCGATAGCCCATGCAATCTTTCGCTTTTGCGCTAATGCCTTTCCGGTTATGTACCGGCATCTGTGACCAACAACCGCAGTGGTGTTGGACCGGTTAATTTTACCTGTTCATGCTCACTTAACTCAACTACTTTCCCAAGCACATCGGCCTGAACGGGAAGTTCTCGACCACTACGATCAACCAAACAGGCAAGAATCACACTTGCCGGGCGACCATAATCAAATATTTCATTTAACGCAGCGCGAATGGTTCGTCCGGTGTAGAGCACATCATCAACCAAAATGATGGGTGCATCTTCCACACTGAAGGGTAACACTGAGGGTTTAACCTGAGGATGTACGCCAATTCGGGTAAAATCATCACGGTAAAAAGCAATGTTCAAAGTTCCTAATGGTGCTTCTATAGCCAAGGCTTGATGTAATTGTTCAGCCACCCATACACCACCGGTATGAATACCGATCATATAGGCTTTTTCGATACCACGATGTTGCAATAGGGCTTTTAAATCCTGCGCCATTTGCGTAATTAAGGGTTTTACTTCGATTTCTTGACTCATGATTGCTTCTGAACCGTCGACAGCCAGGTTTCTACAATAAGGGCTGCAGCTAAGGCATCAACTCCTTGGGTTATTTTTTTGTTTCCTTCTCGGCTGTTAAGCATGTCCTGAGCCTCATAAGATGTCAACCGCTCATCCACCCATACGACAGGTAAACCAAATCGTCCATGCAAGCGCTGACCAAACTTTTGTGCACGCTTGGTAGTGGATTGCACATCATTGTTTAAGCGCAAAGGCCAACCCACGAGCAACACTTGTGGCTGCCATTGGTGGATCAGTTTCTCGATTAATTTCCAATCAGGAATGCCTTGACGGGCTTGAATAATAGTCAGGGGTTGTGCGGTATAGGTAATCGTTTGTCCAACGGCCACGCCAATACGGCTTAGACCAAAATCAAAGCCTAAAACCGTTTTTATCTCCTCAGGAATGATCTGATCCACAAGTGATTAAGCGTGACCAATATCATTGGATAAGCGCGATAGGTCAACACCCAAGTGGGTAGCCGCTGCTTGCCAACGTTCGTCGACTGGCAAATCAAAAATAATATCGAGATCAGCCGGGCCACTCATCCAGGCATTCGCCATCATTTCATTTTCCAACTGTCCGGCGCCCCAACCTGCGTAACCCAATGCTACCAGAACTCGATCGGGCATATGGTTTTCACTCATGGCCAACAACATATCTTTCGAAGTGGTGACAGCAAGATCATCGGTCACTTTAAAACTTGAATCCCACTCACCCACTGGAGAGTGGATTATAAAACCACGTTCATTATCCACGGGGCCACCAAGAAATACTCGCCGATCGGTAATACGATTATCGTCTGGCCATTCAAATCCGAGTTGAGAAAACACTTCACCCAAGCTCACATCGGTTTCGCGATTAATCACGATACCCATCGCACCCCGTTCATCGTGCTGAAAAATATAAGTCACTGTGTGAAAGAAATTTGGGTCGTCTAAGGCCGGCATGGCAATTAGAAAATGATTCATTAAAGAAGTCGCTTCATTCATAGCTTAAGTATTCATGTCTATTGGTTTGGGATCAAGTGTTTTCTCAACGAGCACTTAAGTGGTGTTGACCAGAGCGATATTGCCAAGTCCGCACAATCACTAACTGATCAATGTCTTTTTTCAAAATTTCATCTGGGATAGGGGCAAATGGCGCGGCGCGGCGCACGGTTTGAATGGCTGCATCATCGAGTATACGCACGCCCGAAGATTTACGAATAACAATATCAGCGACCGTGCCATTGGGATTGATAATAACTTCTAGAACCAAACTACCCGATAAATTTCGCTTTTTCGCTTCGGCAGGAAAATATTCATTCCCCAAAGCTTCTACTTTACGCACCCATGCATGCATGTACGCGGCTTGCACATGCTCACGAGTACGTGCCGAAATATATTCACGTTTGGGCATTTTTGAATATGCTTGAATGGCGCGTCCAACCTCAACTTCCAAAGATGCGATTTCCATACTACTACTAATCAGCTGTGCCAAACTGGGACTATCCGATTCCTGTTTTTGCATTTTCTCCACATCGCTAGCATGACGATCCTCACTTTTTATTACTGTCATGACATTGCTACGCGTATCCCGTTGTTCACGCGGCGGCGTAAAAATCGGTGGCGTGGGTGAAACTATTCTTGCTTCATTACTCGGCACCAAGGGCGATAAAATCGTTTCCGGGCGCACTCGATCATCCGTGGTTCCACCTCCACTGCCTTCTTGATTCGCCTGGGCGATATATTCTGCTTCGTCGGGTGCTTTTTCAGTTTGAGTGTTTACCAGCGTGACTTCGATATGATTGCTTAAATCAGATTCTTTAAGATTTTCCATCCAGCCAAAACCAACACCGAGAATGACCACGGCATGCAAAGCGGTTGCAACGATCATGGTCAACTTCAATCGATCGCGAGAAGCTGTATGCGAGTAAAAAACCAGGCTAGCTGAACTCATGTTGTACTCTATATTTTGTAATCAACATTTGACTTAAAAACCCACTAATCAAGCCAAATACCAAAGCCGCCGTAAGAAAAACAGGTAATAAATAAAATAAACCTGGGTGAGGCACGAATAACCAATAAGCCACGACAAACTGCCCCAGACTATGAGCTAAAGCGGCTAAAATCGCCACGCCTACAGGACTCAAACCAAGCTTGCCTATATGCGATAGCAATGCCAATGCTATTAGACTCGACACCCCACCGGCTACACTTAAGATAAATCCGGGGCTTAAAAAAGTACCTAAGATCAAGCCACTAACCAAGATTCTCAAGATGCTGACCCAGGCAGCCGCTCGCCAACCAAGCAAGAAATACACGGCAATGGCGATGATATTAGCCAAGCCTGGCTTTATTCCCGGCAGAGGACTTGGAATCGCTGCCTCGATAACCGCAATACCCACGCTGAGCGCCGCCAGTTTGGCTATGCGATGATCCTCTAGACTAGGGCTTAAGCGTATACTCATTGCATTAGCTAAAAATTAATACTATCAAATGCATTCTCTTTGCCTTGCAGGTGCAACACAATTTTATTGGGCAAGCATGCCAGTGTTTCTCCCCCATGCTGCACCCAGCCTTGGCGCACACAAAACTGGCTTTGGCAAGGTGAGCTAAGAAAACGCACTCTATGGTTTTTGATTTCAATCCGCGACAGACCTAATTCGCCATGTATTTCAATGACTTGATCCTTGTCTAAATGAAAATGCTGCTCTGCTTGGTCGGCAACTTTCAGACTAAGCTGTTCCGCCACTACCTGGCCTGACCATATATTTCCATATAAAAATCCGATACCCATGCATACAATGACCAGCAGCACTTGATCGGGGCGATTTAACCCAATTCGGGGCTGAGATGAATTTTCTGCGTGCTTTGTTGCCATTTAATCCGTGCCTTCATGGCGGGGTTCATATGCACCTCGCCCTTATCATCAATCAACATGACATAACGAATACCCATTTACATGGCAATACGATGCCAGTCTTTAACTCCAGCAACAAATAATGCCGTTGCAGCGGCGTCTGCCGTAGCGGCATTTTTATGGATAACAGTGACTGATGTAACGCCTTGTGCCGGATATCCGCTGCGCGGATCGAGAATATGATGATAGCGACGATCTTCATAATCGTAATAACGCTCATAATCACCCGAGGTAAAAACACTTTCATCCTGATCAATGTTCACCGAGGCAATAATACCGTCAGCACGCGGATGTCGAATACCGACTACCCATGGTTTTTTACCTTTACTACCGATTGCGCGCAAATCTCCACCCGCATTGACAATCACATTTTTCACGCCGAGATCCTGCAAGTGCTCAATCACTTTGTCCACACCGTAACCTTTGGCGAAACCACCAAAATCTAGCAATAGATTTTGGTGTTTCCCCTTGAGCACCAAACCCTTCACTTCCACATCTGCGAGTGTCGGCATATCATTGATCAAGGCTTTGATTGCCACATCGCTCGGTGGTGGTGGCGATATATTATCCGCCACATTAAAACGCCAGAGTTTGATTAATTGCCCCATGGCAGGGTTAAATAAATTTTCACTTTGTTCTGCAAGAGGTTTAGCGGCAGCAATCAATTGTGCCGCTGATGCTGAGCTTGAGAATGAGGCCTGTAGTGGCAAGAGCTTGTTTACTCGTGCAATTGTACCCGCTTTCCAGGGATTCCAGGCCACCGACATATAAGTAAAATCATCAGTAATCGCCTGCATAGCCTGGTTGATTTGCTCATCACTGCTATCATAAAAACTAACATCGATTAAGGTTCCCATGGCATAAAGTTGTTTGTGCACAGGAGCTTGAGGGGCAGCGCAGGCGCAAATAAACCATAAACAACTTAAAAAATATAGGCGTCTCATGATAAATGCCTACCAATAGCTTTGATCAAATCACCCGCAATATCCAAACCATACAAGGCATCTAGTTCGCGAATACAAGTTGGACTGGTGACATTGACTTCAGTCAAATAATCACCGATCACATCAATACCAACAAATAACAAACCTTTTTGTTTCAATGTTGGTATCAATTGCTGACCTATCCATTGATCACGTTCATTCAAAGCAACACCCACCCCTTCACCACCCGCAGCCAAATTACCCCGAGTTTCACCCTTGGTCGGTACACGCGCCAAGGCATAAGGCACAAGCTCGCCATCGACGATTAAGATACGTTTGTCACCCTCGCTAATTTCAGGAATAAAACGCTGAGCCAAGGTATATTCACGACCATGTTGGGTCATGTTTTCGATAATGACATTTAGGTTAGGGTCATTCATTTTCACACGAAATATTGAGGCCCCGCCCATTAATCCCAGTGGTTTAATAATCACATCTTGCTGTTGAGCAATGAACTGTTTCAACTCCTGGGCGCGACGCGATACGACGCTTGGCACACAGCACTGCGGAAACCAAGCAGTAAATAATTTTTCATTAGCATCGCGTAGGGCTTGCGGTTTGTTAACCACCAACACACCCTGGGTTTCGGCGCGCTCTAATAAATAAGTGGCGTACACATATTCCATGTCAAAAGGCGGATCTTTACGCATAATCACTGCATCCATAGCCTCGTGCATGGGCTGCTCTTTAGTTTCGCCTAATTGAAAATGCTTACCTGTCTGGTCTTGCACATGCAGTGCTGTCCAACGCGCCCAACAAACACCATCGCGTAAGGATAAATCCTCTAATTGCATATAGTGCAATGAACAATTTGCGCGCTGAGCGGCGAGTAACATGGCAAAACTACTATCTTTTTTGATATTGATGGACTGTATTGGATCCATCACCATGCCAAGGCGAAAAGGCTTTTGCATGATTAACTCGCAATCTCTCGGGCCGCAGCCAATAAGGCCAAGCGCGCCACCACACCATAGGCGTAAAAGCGATTTGGGCAAGCATCTGGGTCCTGGGACGCATCCGGCGTGTTCAGTGGTTGAGCAAATGCCAAAGGCTCGAAATGCATTCCGGGGGCATTTAAGTTTTCATTCGGTCCACGCTGAGTGTGTACTCGATAAAACCCACCAACAACAAAATGATCAATCATATATACCACAGGCTCAGCCACAGCATTAGTTGCCCCCCAAGTTTCGAAGGTATAAACTCCTTCCTGTACAATCACTTTGGAAATAACCTGACCTTCCTTCGTAGACGACATCCGTGTGCGTTGTTTACGATTGAGCTCGTAAATTTCATCCGGATCGTGCACTGTCATTATACCCATGCCATAAGTGCCAGCATCCGCTTTTACAATCACAAACGGACGTTTATCGACACCATATTCATCATATTTTTTCTGTATTTCACTAAGACAGTTTTCAACATTTCGTGCCAGGCAGTCCTCACCCTCTTTTTTCTTAAAATTAATTTCACCACATTGGCGAAACACCGGGTCTATCAGCCATGGATCGATGTCAATTTGTTCAGCAAACTCTTTGACCACTTTGCGGTATTCTGCAAAATGCTGAGATTTTAAACGCTGATGCCAACCCGCTTTTAGCGGTGGCAATAGGGGCTGTTTAATATTTTCAAGAATGGCGGGCTGCCCCCCGGATAAATCATTGTTTAATACGATGGAACAAGGCTCAAAATCATTAATCCTTATCACATCACCATCACGTTCTATAGGCTCAAGCAAAAGCTTACGTCCGGAAGGCAAATCCATTTCCATGGCTTCGCTTTGCTCCTCAATTAATGAGCCTATTCGAATCACAAAACCAGCGCTCTGTAAAACGTCACGCAAGGTGGCGACACTTTCTAGATAAAATAAATTACGAGTATGACGCTCAGGCAAAAGCATCAATCCAGCCGCTTCAGGACAAACCCGTTCAACAGCCGCTTGAATGGCAGTAATGCATAAAGGCATAAAGGCTGGGTTGAGATTATTAAAACCTGCGGGAAACAAATTAGTGTCCACTGGCGCCAACTTGAATCCCGCATTTCGCAAATCAACCGACGCATAAAATGGCGCGGGGGTTTTATGCCATTGAGCCCGTAACCAGGACTCAATTTTTGCCTGGTGCTCTAAAAAATGGCTTTCAATCTCGAGCAAAGGCCCGGTAAGCGCTGTTGTTAGATGTGGAACATTAGATTGTGTGTTAATAGACATAGTATCCTTAAAATATTTAAGTATGACGCCATTAGAAACTGCCGAGAATCATCTAATCATATCATAGCGCACCCTTGAAAAAACGCTAAATTTGCCTAAAAATCACGGAGTTAGAATACATATAAGCGTTTGTTAATTAAGCAAAATATAAGCTGTAAAATGTATATTTCGCTTGTAGAATCCGTATAATCAGAAATAATACTAAGGAATTCATTATTTTAAGTGGGATGCAAGGAGAGCAAAATGGATGCTGTTAGCCATGCCGAGGAGAATAATACATTGACTAAAGTAATGGTCATAGACGACAGTAAAACGATTCGTCGCACGGCGGAAACATTATTAGCCAAAGCAGGTTTCACTGTAATTACTGCTAGCGATGGTTTTGAAGCACTAGCAAAAGTGGTCGACCACCAACCTGACATTATTTTCATGGATATCATGATGCCCCGGTTAGATGGCTACCAAGCCTGTGCCTTGATTAAAAACAATGACGCATTTAAAAATACGCCGATCATTATGCTTTCCAGTAAGGACGGCCTGTTCGATCGTGCCCGAGGGCGAATTGTCGGTTCTGACCAATACCTGACCAAGCCATTTACAAAAGATGAATTACTCCAAGCGATTGAGCAGCACGCGCCGAGTAGTGTCTCCAACGAACACTAAGCTCGATGCAATTATCTGCGATCGCTTTTTGATGAGGCGCCCGATTCAATAAACCAAAAACGGCTTAGACTATAAAACAGGCGCAACTATGACTCAGGCTTCAAATTTACATCATCCACTTTCACTGTTAATCGCCATTGAAGACCAGTGTCGCGCCCAAATCGAGCCCGTCAATCAATTATTCAAAATACAAGGTGATTGGTCGGGCTTAGGATTTCGTCTTGAACAACAAATGTTGCTCCTACCTATACATTTAGTTCAGGAAACTTATTCTTTCGTGCGACATGGCAAACCTTCTCCGGTACCGGGTGCAAAAGCCTGGCTCAAGGGCTTAGTTAGTTTACGTGGCCAGTTACTATCCGTCATCGATTTCAATTTGTTTTTACACCAGCAAGCATGCAGCATTAGTAAAAAATCCCGCGTCATCGTTATTCGTCGCCAGAACTTCTGTTTCGGCCTTTTGGTTGATGAAGTACTAGGTATACGTCATTTCAAGCAAGCGGATCAGCTAAGCGCAAATACCTTTAGTCCCATTATCAGTGATTGCTTGGAAGCCGCGTACTCGCTAGAAAATAACCAACAATGGGGCATTATTGATATTGACAAATTACTCGCTGACCCCGAGTTTCAAGATGCAGCGAACGGTTAACCCATGAATCAAATGAGTCCACTGCAAGATACTTATACCGTAACCAGCAAAAGCAGTCGCCCCTCGCTATTATTGCTGCTATTGATTTTGTGTGTAATTTTGATGGCGGCAAGTTTTGGTTATAGCGCCATTGTCAGTCAATACAATCGTGCGTATATCAGCATGTCAGGGGAACAGCGTGTATTAGCCTTGCAGATTTTGCGTAATGCATCAGAAGCCAGTCGCGCCAAAGTCGAAGCCTTTCCACTCTTACAAAATGCGCACTATCGTTTTGAAAATTCCCTAAATGCCTTGGTCAATGGCGACGAACAAAGCCAACTCCCAGCCTCGCCAACGGAAGTTCAGAATCAATTAAGAGAACTCAGCGCACAATGGCCCGATTTCAGTGAGAATGTGCAAATAATTTTACGCGACGAAGGCGTTATCCGCATGCTACAAGGCTTTGTCTCTGCGATTAACAATGTCATGCCATCGTTGATCAATGCCACCGAAGATGTTGCCATTAGCTTACTTGATAGTGGCGCTCGCAGTGGTTCAATTTATATTGCTAGTCGCCAACTCTTATTAGCGCAGCGCATGGCGACCAATGTAAATTTAGTTATTCAGGGAACGAATGACAGTTTAAACGCGGCAAAGGCTTTGCAAAATGATGCAAACGAATATGCAACTGTGTTGAACGCCATGCTTAACGGCAATCGTGATCGCGGCATTAGCCGTATCACTTCACGCCAAGCACGAGAAAAAGTTGAAAAACTACAACCGCTGTTTGATACTGTGCGTGAATTAGTGCAGCGTGTTTTAGAGAAATCCAATCAACTATTTCGTTCCCAACAAGCTTCAAATAATATTTTTGCGCAAATCGGTCCATTACTTGCCGCATCGACTCAGCTAGTTGATGCTTATGTAACACTCGATGAAAAACGAAATATTTATAACTACATTGGGTATGTGTTTGCAGCCTTGGCTTTAGTATTACTCATTGGTTTAGGCGGCGCTTTAATGCGCGCCACTCAAATCCGATTACGCCAGGAAGCGCAGCTCAACGCCCGCACACAAACCGCAATTCACACCTTGCTCACTGAGATACATCCGCTGGCCCAGGGCGATTTAAGTGTACATGCGACTGTGGGTCAGGAAGTGACGGGCGCTATTGCAGACGCAATTAATTATGCCGTTGGGGCTTTACGCAAGTTGGTCACTTCGATTAATGAATTATCAGAAGAAGTCGCAAGCAATGCTGAAGTCACCCGTACTGTGGCACTTAAACTAAATCAGGCCAGTGGCACCCAAGCATCACAAATTACCGGCGTTAGCCAATCGATTAATGAAATGGCCAAGTCCTTACACATGGTATCGCAACACGCCCGTCAATCGGCCGAAGTTGCCAGTAACGCTTTATTAACTGCCGAACGTGGTGCAGCGGCCGTACGCAATACCGTGAATTCCATGGATACGATTCGAGAAGATATTCGTTTGTCCGCCAGTCGTATAAAACGGTTAGGTGAAAGCTCACAGGAAATTGGCGATATCGTCGAGTTGATTAATGACATCGCTGAACAAACCAATATCTTAGCTTTAAATGCCGCCATACAAGCCACCGCTGCGGGCGAAAAAGGTGTGGGTTTCGCCATGGTTGCCGATCAAGTGCAACAACTTGCCGAACGCGTTACCCAAGCCACGCAACAAATCGAATCACTGGTCTATTCATTCCAAGTGGATACCGGCAAAGCTGTTGACGCCATGGAACAAAGTACCGCTGACGTGTTACAAGGCACTCATCTAGCCGAAATTGCGGGTGACGCACTCGCCAAAATTGAAAACGTATCTTCCCATTTGGCCGAATTAATCAGCAATATTTCATTTGCTGCTAATCGTTTATCGCAATCGGCCAATGACATTTCGGCTTCAATGAATACGATTCAAGATGTAACCAGCCAGAACCTTGAAGGCGCGAAACAAACAGCCGCCTTAACCGGCAATTTGGCGCATTTAGCCACTGAACAGAAATCCAAGGTCAGTGGTTTCAAACTACCGCAATAGCGGTAGAATAGATTAACGCTGTAGCGATAAAGCAACAAAGGAACTAACGTGGGTGTAAGTCACAACAATACGCAAAAACAACCAATCACATGGGTCAAAGATGAAATGGCGCGGATTGCGCAATTATGTCATGACGCCTTGGAAAACTACGGCAAAGATCTTAACTCGATAGATTTATTAGTACCACTGGCTGAGCAACTCAATCAATTGCGCGGTGCGTTTTATATTTTGAATTTTCGTGGCGTGGCTTTGCTAGTTGATGACATGGGCTACACTTTACGTTCGATTATCAGCCACAAAATTAAAAAACCTGAAGAAGCCTATAGCGCATTAATTTCTGCCACCCTGAATTTGCAGGATTATATCCATCACATGGATCAGCTTGAGCAAATGGATACGTATCAATTGCTCGGCGCTATTAACGAATTGCGCGCCAGTCGCGACGAACCACTAGTCACGGAAAGTTCTTTTTTTAATCCCGATCTTTCTATCGTTCCACGCGCATTACCTTTGCCTACCAAAGCCGATATTCCGGCTGACTTGGTCCAAGGCGCAAAACAATTACGCCCTTATTACCAAGCGGCCTTGCTCAGTTGGTATCGCGACCCCGACGACAAATTAGGCTTAACTCAAATGCGCCGAGTCATCGCACATCTTGAAGCCTTGAGTCAATCACCACGTGCACGACAATTGTGGTGGATTGCTGGTGGTTTACTTGATGCATTAAATGACAGCACCTTAAACTCAAATGTTTCCTTGCGTTTACTGCTGGGTCAACTTGATCGCGAGATCAAGCTGCTAATTGTGCAAGGCAATCAAGTGCTAGAATCCAACCCTCCCATTCAGCTTTTGAAAAACTTTTTGTTTTACATTGCCCAGTCAGGCAGTAAAAGTGAACGTGTTAGCGCACTCAACTCCGTTTATAAATTGCGCCAACTGCTACCCGCGAATTCTTCTGACATTAAATACCAAAGTCGCCCTGACACATTAAAGTGCGTCGCTAAGGAGTTAAACACAACCTTACAAAAAGTGAAGACTGTTATTGATAGTTTTGAACGCAACCCTAATAAGAGCACGAACAGCCTTAAGAAGACGATTACACCTTTAAAACATATTGCCGACACACTCGGACTCATCGGCATGGGTGATAAGCGCAAATTATTAATTGAACAAATCATTAAAATTCAGAATATCTTAAAAAATAATTTTGACAAAAATACGATGATCAGCATCGCATCGAATTTGCTGCACATCGAAACTTCTTTACAACACGTGGATCGGGAAATCATGAACGATAAGTTAACGATAAGCGCTGAAAAAGCGAAAAGGACTTCGGCTGGAGATGGCAATCTTCGCGGACATCGTTTACCAGAGTCAGAAGTCAAACAACTGGAAAAGCATTTGATCGATGAATGCCGAAGCAATATCAATCAGGTGAAGAATAATATATTAGCCTTTCTAACCAATCGCATTAAGTCGAAAAGCTTGGGCTCGACGCCTAGCTTACTCGATCAAGTAAATGCCTGTTTGTTATTAATCAACCAAACAGCCGCTAGCCATCTGTTGCAGTGCAGCGCGCAATGCATTGAGGAGAAAATACTTGGAAACGAAAGCAATTTAAAGAAACCTGAACTCGATTTAGTGGCGGAGACGATCGTCGGCATCGAGTATTTTCTTGAAGCTTTGGCCGACGAAGGCCCTCAGGCACAACAAGCTTTGCAAATCACAGAGCGATCTTTAAAAAAATTGGGATATGACCCGAAAGCGGTGTTGCAAGCAAGCATCGATAACGAGGCCCTTGAATATGAACGACTACCACAAACCAAACACGAAAACAAACTGGCCGACGACAATGATGATGCAGACAAAATTCGCGCTGAACCCGATGTGAAAATTGAGAACAATATTGTCGAACTACCCATTGAGGACTTAGAGAAAGAAGTTGCAAAAATATTCCTTGAAGAAGCGACTGAAGAGCTCGAAGTCATTGCGATTCACCTGGGCACATTACAAACCAGCGGTTACAACGAACATGCACTATCAAACCTACGCAAGTCCTTTCATACCTTGAAAGGTAGCGGTGATATTGCAGGCGCTAAAGCCATAAGTCGATTCGCCACTTGCTGTGACGATTTCATCCGTGATTTGCTTTGTGGCGCCATTCGTTATAATGAAGAAACTGGTCATTTATTAATTCGAGCTTATACCGTTTTAGCGGACCTGATTCCACGTTTTAGAGAAAACGATATTGTACCTGAGGCAGTCGAACAATTAATAACATTACTCAGTCAATATGCCACACAACATCATGATGCCGACGCTGACAAGAACGTCGCCACGACATTAATCGATGATGATGACTTTACGGCTGAATCATCACTGGTCGACGCACAAGCGACTATTCAACGGTTTGTCGAAGGTGCGCTCACAGAAATTGAGCATATACTTAATTATATAATCACACAGAAACAAAAACCTGAACTTGAGCCATTGCCTCAGGCCATCGCGATTTCAGTGAAAGAGTTACATATTAAAGCAATGGCTTCTGGCATTGAAGAGTTTTTACAAACCACTGAGTTATTAGAACAGTACACCGATAACTTGTATTCAAACCAAAACAATATTAGTAACGACACCCTAGATATTCTCGATGAGTTTTGCGTGACTACACGCGACTTGCTCAACAGTCTCAATAATAATCCAAACTCACATTTGACTGACTCAAGCAAGGCGAACAACAATGCAGCAGAGTTATTAGCTCAAGTTGAAGTGGAGATTTCCACAGCTGAGGCCGTCGCGACCAAACCTGATATAGACGAGACTTTCGAACCAGCGAATGATATTTATACCCAAACTTCGGTTAAACAAAATACCGCAAGTGACCCGATCGATGAGGAATTGCTTGAAATTTTTGTAGAAGAAGCGACTGAAATTACTGACCAACTAGCGTCATTGATGGGTCAATGGGATGATACCGGTGAAACAGACTTTGGCCATATTCAACGCCTTCTGCATACATTAAAAGGCAGCGCACGCATGGCGAACATTCATGCCATCGGCAATTTAACTCATGCACTAGAAAATCTTATTTTGAGCGTTGATTCGCAGCAGCAATCCACAGCCGGTTTCAAACAACTCACACAAGAAGTTTGCGATCGAATTATTGAAATGGTTTACGCCTGCAAGAACCAACAAAGCATTGTTGATGACAACAATCTGTTACAAGTCGTCAATCGATTTGAACAACAACTACATCAAGATTCTCAAGCAATGTCTGACATGCACACGCAAGCGGGAAATGCGCATAAGCAACCCGCCGAGGCGTTAACAGAAAAGACTGATTCGATACTAGACGAAGTAGTAATCGTTGACCTTACATTAGAACAACCGCAAACACTAGACACAGCAGCACCTGTTCTTAAATGTGATCATGTAGCGCCTGATGAAACCAAAGATGATTTTGAAAAATCGCAAGCATCGTTAGACGCTGACAAGCACAACCCGAATAATACGCCACCAACATCAGAGGTTATCGATGAAACACTTGTCAAGGAATCTTCACCCGTGGCCGCGTCAAAACAAACGGATAGCGACCACAAACGCACTATCAGCGACTCCGTAAGAATTAATGCAGATGTACTTGATGGCTTAGTTGATCGCGCCAGTGAAGCGAATGCAATCCACAATCGCCAGGAAGACCAATTAAGCTTAGTCAAAGATAATTTACTGGAATTGGACAAAACCATTTCGCGGTTAAAAGATCAATTGCGTGACTTGGAATTTGAGCATCACCACGACCACCAACAAAATCGACCTAACGCCAAACCCAATCAATTGGAGCTTGATCGTTTCAGCAATAATCAGGAGACGGCCAAGCGTTTAGCTGAATCGATTGATGACATCAGTAATTTACACGGCACGATTACTCGGCTCACGCTTGAAATGGATAACCTCGCAACACAACAACAGCGCATACACTCAGAACTGTATGATAGTCTTCTCGGCACACGCATGATAACTTTTTCCAATCAAACCCAACGCCTGCAACGCATTGTGCGCCAAACCTGTCGCGAGCTTGGCAAGAAAGCAGAACTGAGTATCGAAGGCACGGAAGGCTCTTTAGATCGTCACCTACTAGAAAAGTTAATGGGTCCACTGGAGCATATATTACGCAACGCTATTGTTCACGGTATTGAAACGCCAAAAGAACGAGTTGATGCTGGTAAGCCTGAAGTTGGAAAAATCAAAATCAAACTTATTAAAGAACGCACTGAAAACCTATTATTAATCGAAGACGACGGCAATGGCATTAATCTCGATAAAGTTAAACAAAAGGCCATCGAGCAAGGCTTAGTTGAGGCTGATGAAGTACTTACACGCGAAGAAATTCTCAATTTAATTTTAGAATCGGGCTTGAGCACCGTAGCATCTGTCTCGCAAATTGCTGGTCGCGGCATCGGCATGGACGTCGTGTATAGCGAAGTGCAGAACCTTGGCGGCGAATTATTCATCGACACTCAGCAAGGTAAAGGCACAAGTTTTTCAATCCGTCTCCCCTTCACCATGGCCATGAATCGCACACTCCTAGTTCGCCTTCGTGATCGCATTTATGCCTTACCTGCAAATATGGTGTCACATGCTGTACCAGTCTCGAATCAAGAATTGGAAACAATTTTTGCTTTGGAAAAGGCAGACTATGTTTGGAATAAACAAACCTACCCCGTGGCTTACTTGGATACATTATTGAACAACTCGCCAGCAGTCATACCAGACCCACAGCAAAAAATGATGCTACTCATAATCAATCATAGTGGCTTAAAAGGAGCAGTGTATGTTGACAGCATAATGGGCACACGTGACAGTGTTCTAAAACCAACCGGCCCACAATTAAATAAAGTCAAAGGTGTTTCTGGCGCGACGATTATGTCCGATGGCAATGTTGTTCTCATATTGGATTTACTGGCTTTGCTGCGTAAAGCACAGACTTTGGAAAAACCCAAACTCATACATTTAAAGGAATTAAATCGCAGCAAGGATGATACCCTGAATATCATTGTCATCGATGACTCAGTTACTGTACGCAAGGTCACTGAACGCTTTTTACGTCGTTATGGCGTGAAAGTTTCAACAGCAAAGGATGGAGTCGAAGCGCTGGAGAAAATTGAAACTCTCAAACCGGACGCTATTTTACTCGATATCGAAATGCCAAGAATGGATGGACTAGAGCTGGTTAGGAAATTAAAAGATACTCCAGAGCTTGCAAACACACCCATTATTATGATTACCTCGCGCACGGGCAAACAGCACCGTATTGCGGCCGAACAATTAGGCGTTGATGTTTTTCTAGGCAAACCTTATCAGGAAAGTGACTTAATTTCTCATATTCAAAACCTGACAGGCAAGTCTTTGCACCGAGATAATGAACATATATAAGGTAAACAATGGTTCATAATCAATCTAAGGTTGCTTGTGTTTTAATACCTTTTCAGGAATTTCAGCTATTGCTGCCCAACACAGCAATCGCTGAAATTCTTCCGCCACAAATCCTTGACCCTAGCAATGATTTAAATCCTCACGTTAGCGGTGAATTTGTCTGGCATACGCGGCGTATCAAAGTTTGCAATCTGGAAGCGTATGCATCTAACAGCAATCGTAGCAATCTTATTATCCTGCGCATTCCCAGCATCAGTGGTAACGCTGACTACCTGGGTTTGCTTAGCCGTAACATTCCACATTTTGTACAAGCGAGTAGCGACAGTCTCGAACAAGATTTGCAACCACTGGCTACCCATCAAATAGCATTGAGCTATGTCAGTATTAATGGGCAATCCGCCATTATTCCCGATTTATCCCTATTGTTGGATTTTTGCACTGACCAATCTATTAAAACCTCAGTTTAATTCGCAATACTAGCACTTGAATTTTTTTTAAAATATTTCTAAAGAAAATTGAAAACGTGTCGAAAACGCTCATAAGATTTTAAAGCCAATCTAAATCTAAACTAGGAAGCGATTATGAACATTGATCATATAAAATCTATATTCGACCGGGATAAATCCCCGCGTCTGGATTTAGACCATCGCGCTCGCTCTCATAAATCAGAAAATAAGCATAATAATGATGACAAAATTTCGATGCAGTCACTGGATCATCAACGTGGCCGTGAATTAATAAAAAACCGAATACTTAATCAATTACAAAATCTTGTGCCATTTAGCAAACCCCATCTTAAACCTATGCATTACGCTATGGACACGGAAGAAACGGTCAACAATCAATTGCTAACAACTACAAAGCAATTATTTAAGCAAACAAATTCGCAAGAACAAACACTCAATAGTGTTGATAACGCTATACAAAATGGATTGGGCAGTGCCTTCGCATCCATGAACGCCCTAGGCCAAGAAAATAATATGTTTGATTTTGGTCAGGACATTCATAACAAGCTTATGCAGAAAGCCAAACAATTTATGGCGGGAATGTCAGAGAATCAAATATCTGGGTCTCAAAGCTATGCCGCAAGTTTTTCTTCAGAGGTTGAAATTAAAACCAAAGAAGGCGATATCGTAAAAATTAATATCTCCCGTTCAACAGAAACATCGATAAGTGCTCAACGCTTGAGTGAAGGTGGCCAAGCATTTAACGCCGAATTTAGCTTACAAAGCTCAATCAATATTAGCGTTGAAGGCGACTTAAGCGAGCAAGAATTAAACGACATTCAAACTTTATTGCAAAAACTCGACAATGTCAGTAATTCACTTTCAAACTCAGATGCTGACGAGAATGGCTTGGAGGCATCACTATTGGGTAGTGAAACCAGTGCATTGTCCGCCATTTCCTTTATTAATGAAATAGAAGAACGCTATTCACGTATGGCTGCCTATACCCAAGCACCACTCGCTGACGATGATAATGAAATCACCCAAACAAATCCGTCTCCAGCAACACTCGCTAATCAATCAAATGATGATGAGACAGTAACATTAACAGAGCCTAATGCTAAATCCACGACTGAAGCGCCTGCATCGGAGCAAACTGATGTCGTGCCTCCGGCGGTTCAATCAGAAGCCAATATTGAAAATACGCCAAGCATATTTCAACAGTTATTCGAAGCTCTGAACTTTGCTCGAAATTCAGATTTTTTTAACAATCCGTTTGAAGGAGTGTCGGACATTCTGAGCGCGATGGTTGAACAAAAAGAGAAAAGAGATTTAGAAGAAAAACAGAACCAAAATCAGGATGGGGACAGGCAACATGATGAAGCCGACTTGATTGACACAATGGTTAACAATGTAGAGATGTAACAACGACATACGGATATGTCGGTTACCACACGAGGGGGACTGTTTCACAAGGATGTGAACTTTCTCCCTCTTTTTTTGCCAAGTTTTTTAACAGGCTTGCAAATTCGCATAGGCCACAACCAGCCATTTAGTACCTACCTGGTCAAAATTGACCTGAACACGAGCATGGTGACCACTACCTTCACACGCTAACAACGTCCCAACCCCAAATTTTTGGTGTTTCACTTGTTGCCCCACATAAAAACCATTGCTTTCTTCCACCTGCCAATCATTGCTACTGAAATTGTCACTTTGATAATTCACCAAAGTACGTGGTCGAATTTCCATGATGCAATCAGCAGGAATTTCATTGATAAATCGTGAAGCTTGGGCATAGGTTTCACGTCCCCATAAACGTCGACGCTCAGCACAAGAGAAATATAACATTTGCCTTGCTCTCGTCATACCGACATAACATAAGCGTCGTTCCTCTTCAAGCTTATCAGCATCATCAGACGATAACTCATGAGGAAACAAACCCTCCTCCATTCCAACTAAAAACACCACCGGAAATTCCAAACCTTTTGCCGAATGCAAGGTCATTAGCTGCACATAATCATCACCAGGCCCAGCTTGTCCTTCACCTGATTCCAGTGCGGTGTATGATAGAAAATTGGAAATAATTTCCTCACCGTCCTCCAGTTCATCCTGCATTCCCTGCTCAAACTCGCTGGCTGCATTTACCAACTCTTGTAAGTTTTCTATTCGCGCGCGACCCTTTTCACCTTTTTCTTTTTGATAATGACTAATTAAATCTACGGCTTCATAAATTTGTTCGAATCCTTCACCTAGACTTAAATTACCTTGTAGCTCAACCCCCAATGCCTGCATCATTGCCAAAAATTGCTGCAAAGAATTGCGCGCTCTAGGTGTTAGTTGCACCTCTTCAATCATAAGTTGTGCTGCATCACTAAGGCAAAGTTGGCGCGCTCGCGCACAATCTCGAATTTGCTGAATGCTTCGTTCGCCCAAACCACGTGTCGGCAAATTCACTATTCGTTCAAACGAAGCGTCGTCTCGAGGGTTCATTGCTAATCGCATATAAGCCAGGGCATCTTTGATTTCCGCACGTTCAAAAAAGCGCAAACCACCATAGACCCGGTATGGCATACCAATCATTAACAATGCTTCTTCCAACACCCGTGACTGTGCATTGGAACGATAGAGTATGGCGCAGTCTTTACGAACATTCCCTTGATTTACCCATTGCTGAATTGACTCAGCAACAAAACGTGCTTCGTCTTGTTCGTTATAAGCAGCATAAAAACGAATTAATTCGCCATCTTCACCTTCTGTCCATAAATTTTTACCCATGCGACCGGTATTGTTTTCAATCAAACGATTTGCTGCACGCAGAATCACGCCAGTCGAGCGATAATTCTGCTCTAAACGAATCACTTGTGGATGTTTAAAATCCTGCTCGAATGAATGCAGGTTTTCCATTTTTGCGCCGCGCCAACCATAAATTGATTGATCATCATCGCCAACAATAAATATTTTTCCTTGCTCACCTACAAGCAAACGTAACCAAGCATATTGAATACTATTCGTGTCTTGAAATTCGTCGACTAAAACAAAACGAAATCGCTTGCGATAATGATCAAGCAAGTCCGGTCGTTTCAACCATAATTCGTGGGAACGCAATAATAACTCGGCAAAGTCGATCAAACCCGCAGTACGGCAAATATCTTCATAGGCTTGATAAATGCGAATCAGTGTACGCTCGGCAATATCGCCATTATCTTCAAGATGCTCGGCACGCAAACCGTGATCTTTTTTGCCATTGATATACCACTGAGCCTGTCGCGGCGACCATTTATTTTCATCCAGCTCCAAACCACGGACGGCACGCCTAACCATTCGAAATTGATCATCAGAGTCCAGAATCTGAAAGGTTTTTGGCAACTCTGCTTCCTGCCAATGGGCACGTAACAAACGATGCGCAATCCCATGAAAAGTGCCAACCCACATACCGCCGGCTGGAATTTGCAAAAGCTGCTCAATACGATGACGCATTTCGCTGGCGGCTTTATTAGTAAAGGTAACTGCAAGTATGGCGTAAGGCGAAACACCTTCGGTATGAATTAGCCAAGCGATGCGATGCACCAAAACCCGTGTTTTTCCACTACCAGCCCCAGCTAAAACCAGAATATTACCGGCTGGCGCAGTAACGGCTTCGCGTTGTTTATCATTGAGTGATTCGAGTATTGGTGTAACATCCATGGATGGGATTTTATCAGAAACTGCACACAAAGTTGGCGTTGATTTCAAGTTGGCTTCTATTTAATAATCAAACCATAAGTGACTAATATTCATGTTTATATTCAATTTTATTGGAAAAAACCTGGCGCTTTTAACGGCTTTAGGTGCGATTAGCGCCTATTTTTATCCACCTGCGTTTCTTATTTTTAAATCCAGTTTTCTTTGGTTTTTTGCCGCCACTATGTTTGCCCTTGGATTGGTGCTAGAAAGTGATGATTTAAAAGCCACCCTAAAACAACCTTTACCCATCATTTATGGACTTGCGACTCAATATACGGTGATGCCCTTATTGGCCTTTGCGGCAGCTATGCTAAGTAATTTGCCGCCTGAAATAGCGTTAGGACTAATTATTGTCGGATGTGCTCCCGGCGCTATGGCGAGCAACGTGGTCGTTTATCTCGCCGGTGGTGCTATTGCTTATTCAATCACCTTAACAACAATTGCCACGCTAGTTTCGCCACTTTTTACTCCTACATTAGTTGAACTTCTCGGCGGTGCCTTATTGCCTATCCCATTTTGGCCAATGATGAAAACAATTATCTATACCGTGCTACTTCCGGTTTTACTCGGCATAAGCGTTAAAAAATATTTTGCACGCCAAGTCAAACCAATTATTCAAATCGCACCCACGATTGCAGTCATCGCCATTGTCATTATTTGCAGTTATGCCATTGCCGCGAACCAATCCCGTTTGAGTACAGTAGGACTAGAATTATTATTCTGGGTGGTTTTGATTAATGCACTCGGCTATGTGCTTGGCTGGTATTTAGCAAAACTCTATGGCTTTGGGCTACGCAAACGTATAGCCTTGTCTATTGAAATTGGAATGCAAAACGCAGGACTAGGTGTTGCTTTAGCCTTAAAACATTTTCAAGCTGAAACCGCGTTACCAGGTGCCATTTTTGCGGTGTGGTGTGTTTTGACCGCAGCGGGAATGAGTGCCTATTTACGCAGTCGACAAGAACAGACGTTACTCTAATGATGAAATAAGTAATTCTGGGCTACCGATGGCTTTAATCGTTGCATTACCTTCAGTGAAATAATGTTCCCAGAAGTCTCGTAAATTGCGCATTGTTTTGGTTTTCACATAGGCCTTAGGCTTGGACGGTAATCCAAGCCCGTACATATAAACTTCAATTCCATCCCAGTTCGCAACTAAACCCTTGCGCCTAATTTTGCCCATTAATTTTCGAGACTTGGTACGTTCAATGGTTTTCGCTCGATAGAATGAAATAGCGCTACTATTTTCCATTCCATCACTCACTAAAAATAGAATTCGACGCTCACCTTTTTCTTTTTTCACCAATTCCAAGGATACTTGTTTTAGTGTATCCAACAAATCCGTTTTGGGAATTTCTGGATTGATGCCGTTTAGAGCCATTGACAAAGCATCTGCAAAACCGTTTCGAAAAAATTTTTGCTGCAATGCCAAGCATTCTAACAGCACTTTGCGGTCATCATGTCGCAGATTGTATAGATAATCTTGTGTTGGTTTGGGCTCTAGTTGCTGACTAAACAATACTTCAGGATATCGACCTCGCATATTCGCAGAAAAAGCGACCACCGTTACTTTATCGCCAGCATCACCCCAGAAATTCAATAGGCTTTGAACGCGCGCTTTCATTTGTGGACCGAGAGGCGTTGTTTGATCGATTAATACAAATAATGACTGACGAGTTGTTACGTCAACTTTCTGACCGTATTCTATCGCCTCAAAACAAGAGTTTGGCGCGGCAACTAACACTGGTGCGTTGAATGCAAGCAATCCAATAATTAAATAAATATATCTAGTCACACACACAAAGCATTCCCGTCAACACACCATAAACACAACACCCTAGTTGAGCGAGCTCAATTACTCACAACCAACAAGACTCTAGAAAAAACCTTCACCACTAGCACTTACAAGATTTGAGCCAAACAAGGTTGGCTTAGCTTTTGCTTTTTAACAATCACTTGGGAAACGATGAATTCGTTTCAAACTATTTTTACCAGGAGTTCATAATGACTATTTCACGTTCGGCCAACGCTTACATACTTGCAGGTGTATTCAGTTTGCTTTGCGCCTGCTCGACTGTACCCAGTAACGAAAATGCCAACGCGGAATTCGATCCTAATTCTGGCGCAAGCGCTCAAACAAACGCAGAGACCGCATTTAGCACACAAAAAGTTTCGCAAAAAGAAGATGAAAAGACTAGAGAACAGGAATGCACTGACGCACAGAAGGAACTCTTGCAATACATAAACAATAATGGCCAGAAAGCCGAGGCCATACGCATACGCGTAACCGGCTATGGCGCGCCACCTAAAGCATTCTACCCGGAAGCCCAACGCCGCTTAATGTCCATGCGAGCCGCAAAAATAGACGCATACCGCAGTTTGGCTGAACGCGTGAATGGCGTTCAAATCTGGGGTGGCACCACTATCGGTGACATGGTTGTCGAGAAGGATCGTTTCCGTGTTTATTTGGACACTCATCTGCGCGGCGCTCGTGTCATAGCCGAGAATTCTCAAGAAGATGGCACTTATGAAACCGTTGTTGAAATGCGCATTGGTCAAGATTTTCTTGTCGGCGCCATTCGAAATGCGGCCATGAAACCCGGTGATCCCTGCGCCTCCATGCTTCCCGTTGGCACCCAAATTAAACCACAGCTTTCCATTGAACAAATTAGCGATAGAGATCCAAATCCTGCTTTCATGCCGGTCAACAAACCCAATAACGGCATGATCAGTTCCGACTTCTATTACAACGAATAAACATGGCGACAACACTGCAAAACTTTTCCGGCAAACTTTGGTTTGCCGGTTTCTTTTGTCTTAATTTATTTATCACAACAGTATTTGCCGAACGCACCATCGAAACCGAAGGCAGTGCGGCAATCATTAATGGCGCAACCCAATTAGCAAAACAACATGCAATCAAGAATGCTGTACAACAAGCCATGCTACAGACCGAAGCAAAAGTTGACTCCAGTAGCACAGTGAGTGAAAACGTATTAATCATCGACAGTGTACGCGTTTCCGCCGCTGGCACAGTTGAAGACGTGCAAATACTAGATGAATGGACAACAGGCGATACTTATCACGTACGCATTCGTGCAATTGTTCCACACAATAAAATCCGCAAACCCAACCCTGCTGCACGTTACCGCAAGAAAATCGCAGCACTACAATTTCAGATAATTAATCGCACCCATACTTATGATTTACCGAATATCGAACATGACCTTCCTAGGGAATTATTGCGACGCCTCGAGTTGACCGGCGAGTTTATCGCAGTTGATGCCACAGCGTATTTAATCCCAGAAGTAACCCCGCAAGTCTCGGATTATGCAAAACAAATCAATCATCTTAGCGAAACCCTTGGCGCACAAATAATCATAAATGGTGTTATCCGCGATCTTGGCGTACACAAACAGTATGTGGTTAGCAAGGCAAGGCAAGTTGAAATCGAATTGACTATTTACGATGGATTTACCGGTGCTCGAATCGCTCAGCATCGTTTTAGTGAAAAAGCCAATCATGCCGGATATTTGAAACCTAACACAACGTTATTTTCTCAAGCGGATTTTTATCAAACAAATTTTGGACGGGTACTAGAACGAATCTTAAAACGCCAAGTCGAATTCGTACAATCCGATTTATTACAAATACCCTTTCTCGCAAGAGTGCTTCAGGTAGAGGGAAAAAAAATATTTTTTAATGCGGGAGGTGTTTCCCTAGTGCGGGTAGGTGATGTACTTTCAGCCTATCGTTTCAAACCTAAACCTATTTTAGACCGCAGCAATCAGTATCTTTTGGGGTTTGACCAAGATCCAGTCGCTTCAATCGCAGTTAAGAATGTGCAACCCCAATTTTCCATTGGCCAACTCGAAGTCGATAAAGTTAAATTATACCCAGGTGATATTATTCGTTTTGGCTGGTAAAACATGCAAATTGTATTTCTTAATTAACCAAACAGTTTTTAATAAACACTCGCCAAACTTTATTGGGCTGCCATACTGAAAGCATCATTCGCTCAATTTCTTGCGCATCCTTGCGATGCCTTATGGCAAACAAATACATAAAAACGCTTACACGCTTATTGGCAATACAATGGATGAAACAAGCCTCCTGTTTCAAGTCCAATAAAACCTTTTCAAATCTTAAAAACTGGGATAGCTCTGGAGCATCAAATGGAACGGGAATATGAACATATTCCATTTTGAACGATTTCACGACTGCAGCTTCATCTTCCAGCGCACCAAGACTATCAAGCATTGCGAGATTAATCACAGTTTCAAAGCCTTCCTCAGCAATGATACTAAACTGATCACGACTTGGCTGACCTGCGGTAAAAATTTCGGAATCTACTACACGAAAATTAGGTATATCGCTCAATGCTGGCATAACATTTACTCAACCCATGAATTAAATGCGTAGAGTATAAACCAATTGGCGATAATATTTTATTTGGGTTTTGCCACGCTTATTTCTTCTATACGTCCTGCAAAACGATATTCAGAAGCATCAGCATCGACTTCCGTACGAATAACCTCGATAGTAGCGGAAAAATTTGGTGAAATAGCTAATTCTGGCTGCACAAAAATAGCTAAGCGGGTACCTTCTGGGAAACGGCGTTTTGCTTGAATCAATACACCTTTGGCACTTAAATTGATGCATGTACCTTGGTATTCAACATCCGAATCAATCTCACTAAATGTGACCGGACATTTGATCTGCATGCGCATAAAATCGCGCTTTTCACTGAATGAACGTTTGTAATTGTATAATGTGTCTGCCATGGTCGAGCCTCCGGATGATCTTCACTGAGCACAACAAAGATTCCAATATTCATGCCAGACTTAGTTTATTGGTTTACAAAAACTAATTCACTTTCCCATGACATTGTTTGTATTTTTTACCTGAGCCACATGGACAGGGTTCATTGCGTCCTACTTTTCGGCCATCCCTTACAAATGGTTGCGCAGCTTCTTCAGAGCTAACTGAATCATTATCACTCCCACTTAACACGCTTTGCGCATCAGGATGATTAAATTGCATTTGTTGCTGTGCTCGACGTTGCTCTTCAACCTTACGCACGTCTTCTTCCGCAGCAACTTGTACCCGGGAAAGAATATTAATAACTTCAGCTTTTACTCGATCCAATAAATTGGAGAACAACTCGAATGCTTCGCGTTTGTATTCTTGTTTAGGGTTTTTCTGTGCATAACCGCGTAAATGAATACCTTGACGTAAATAGTCCATAGCAGCCAAATGTTCTTTCCACAAATTATCTAGCACTTGCAACATTACGGCTTTTTCGAACTGACGCATAGTCGATGCACCGACCTGTTCTTCTTTTTGATGATAATCAGCGATTATAGTTTCACTAATACGATCACGCAGAGTTTCTTCATACAAATCATGATCATCATCCAACCACTGCTTTATTGGCAGGGTTTGACCAAACTCGCGCTGCAATGCATCCTCAAGACCTGACACATCCCATTGTTCATCCATGCTACCCGGTGGAATATACTGAGCAAGCATATTATGCACAACATCGCTGCGGATGGTTGTAATCATGTCAGAAATATCTTCAAGATCCATCACATCGTTGCGTTCTTCATATATTACTTTACGTTGTTCATTGGCAACGTCATCATATTCTAGAAGCTGTTTGCGTGAATCAAAATTTCGTCCTTCAACTTTGCGTTGCGCATTTTCTATGGCCTTGGTCACCCATGGATGTTCAATAGCTTCACCTTCTTGCATGCCTAGTTTTTGCATTAATCCAGCAACACGCTCAGATGCAAAAATTCGCATTAAATTGTCTTCTAAAGACAAATAAAATCGTGTCGAGCCAGCATCACCCTGGCGTCCGCTACGACCGCGTAATTGATTATCAATGCGTCGTGACTCATGGCGCTCAGTACCGATAACATGCAAACCGCCAGCGTTTAAGACTTTTTGATGACGCTCTTGCCAGTCTTGAGTACGCTTATCAATTTCTTCTGTCGTTGGATTTTTCAAGGCAGAAATTTCTGTTTCCAAATTGCCACCCAAGACAATATCCGTTCCACGACCCGCCATATTAGTTGCAACAGTCACCGCACCGGGCTGCCCCGCTTGAGAAATAATTTCTGCTTCACGTTCATGATATTTAGCATTAAGTACTTCGAATTTAATATTGTCTTTCTTCAAAATACTGGCTAAATATTCAGAAACTTCAATTGACGTTGTACCAACTAAGACTGGTTGCTGACGCTCGACACAGCCTTTGATGTCTTCGCAGATTGCACTAAATTTTTCTCTAGCAGTAAGGTATACAAGATCCGTTAAATCCTGGCGTACGACGGGTTTGTTGGTTGGAATCACTGTAACTTCCAATCCATAAATATGCTGAAACTCATATGCCTCAGTATCAGCCGTGCCGGTCATACCAGAAAGTTTGTTATATAAACGAAAGTAGTTCTGAAAAGTGATCGATGCTAAGGTTTGGTTTTCTTGCTGAATCGTTACCCCTTCCTTTGCTTCAATTGCTTGGTGCAAACCCTCAGACCAACGACGCCCAGGCATAGTGCGACCAGTGAACTCATCAACAATAACAATTTCGTTATTTTGCACGACATAATCAACCTCGCGTTGATAAAGCACATGTGCCCGTAATGCGGCATTCAAATGATGCATGATGTTGATATTCTGCGGATCATAGAGGCTTTCACCTTCAGCCAAAATACCCGCTTTCGTTAGCAATTGCTCGACATTCACATGACCATCTTCTGTGAAATAAACTTGTTTGATTTTTTCATCAACCGAATAGTCACCCGGTCCATCTTCTTGTTCTTGCTTGACCAGATTTGGAATCAATTTGTTTATTTTAGTGTACAAATCCGAACTTTCGTCGGCAGGCCCAGAAATAATCAAAGGTGTACGTGCTTCATCGATAAGTATTGAGTCCACCTCATCGATAACCGCAAAATTTAAACCTCGCTGAACTCGATCGGCTGAAGAAAACGCCATGTTGTCGCGCAAATAATCAAAACCATATTCGTTATTAGTGCCATATGTGATGTCACAAGCATAAGCCGCACGTTTTGTGTCGTTGTCCTGCCCTGAGACTATGACTCCAGTACTCATGCCTAAAAAATTGTATAAACGTCCCATCCAGTCCGAATCACGTTGCGCCAAATAATCATTAACAGTAATAACATGCACTCCCTCACCACTCAGCGCATTTAGGTAAACCGCCAACGTCGCTACTAGTGTTTTACCTTCACCAGTACGCATTTCTGAGATACGCCCTTCATGTAGCACCATACCGCCGATTAATTGAACATCAAAATGACGCATATGTAATACGCGTTTACCGGCCTCTCTGACTGCAGCAAATGCTTCAGGCAACATTGCATCCAAGCTTTCACCGTTTTGATAGCGTTCACGGAACTGGCTGGTTAATTGTTGGAGTTGCTCATCACTCATTTCAGCATAACGAGCTTCAAGAGCATTAATCTGAGTAACCCGCTTGGTTAAGCGTTTTAACTCGCGGTCATTTCGACTACCAAAAACCTTACTGGCGATAGATTTAAACATGGTTTTCCTAGACTTCTCAGTATTTTGACAAAGGGGGATATTATAATCTGAATCTAATTTATTGCATTAGTAATACTACACACAAAAACAGAAAACCGGCTAAAAAGCCGGTTTTCATTGCATAATTATTCTTTTTAAATTAACGAGAGGCTCGAATATATTTCATTGGGTCAACAACGCGGCCATTTTTTATAACCTCAAAATGTACATGGGGACCAGTTGATCGTCCACTTGAACCCATCTGCGCTAGCACGTGGCCTTTTTTAACCGTCGTACCAACATTGACTAACACATCTTTATTATGTGCGTAGCGAGTGACATAACCATTGCCATGGTTAACTTCAACTAAATTACCGTATCCATAACGTCTTCCTGCCCAAGTCACAACACCTGCTGCAACAGCGATAATCTCAGAACCTTCTTTGCCGGCGATATCAATACCGTCATGGTGTGCTATACGACCATTAAACGGATCAGTACGAAAACCATAATAGGATGATACCCAACCACGCCTAACAGGACGCCCAGCCGGATACACCTCATCCTGAAGTTCTCTGTTCATTAGCATGGTTTCAAGCACACCAAGCTGAAGTGAACGATGCTCAATTTGCTGATCAAGTTCACCCATAGCCCTAATGAAATCAGGGATAGTCATTGCTTCTCCCCGATTCGAGTCGCTAGAACTAGGCCCACCTTGACCGGGTGAACTACGAAAATCAAATTCTCCTCGGCTAAGCTTGGCTTTTTCAATTAATCGCTCACCTAAGGCATCGAGACGAATTACATGTGCCTGCATTTGACCAAGTCGTACTGCCAAAGCATTCATATTTTCTTCTGCGGCTAAAGTAACGCTATTAAGCTCATGATTTTGATGCTCTAATTCTTTCTGCATCACAGAAACCATGGCTAATGGGCGGGTTTTTGATTGGCCATTTTGCATGCCGAGATAGACAGCGCCGGCAATAATAAAGCAAAAAGCAACCCCCAGCAGTGTCATTTGAACACTACCAAAATGAATTTTCTTCGTTCTACCGGAACGACTTGTAACGAGGATTACGCTCATGATACAAATACTTCCCTTCGTTGCTTTATAGTATCGTCTTCACCTATTTGATCTTTATAAAGAATGGCTAAACAACACCCAAAACAAATCGCCAGCATTCTTGCTAGCTCTAATACATCCAGCCTCGAAAGGTTACTCCAAAGAGCTGGACAATTACAACATTTAAACGACTTATTTTGCTCAATAATTCCTGACTCAATAAGCAAACAATGCTCAATCGCAAATATCAGACAGACAAAATTAATCCTATTTACCTCAAATTCGGCTTGGGCAACCCGAATTCGTTTCCAGTCTATAGAAATACTTGTACAACTTAGAACGGCTCCAGAATTCGAACAATTCACTGAAATCGAGGTTCGAATTAAACCTAACTAATATATGAAACACAAAAACTATGTGAGTGTTCAATATAACCTAGTATTTGGCAAGATTAACCAATATGAGCCGGTTGCATATAAGAAATTGGCATACCTTGATTCTCTTCAAAAGTAACCAGCTCCCATGCGGATTCATTTTCAAGTAGAGATCTTAAGAGTTTATTATTTAATGCATGTCCTGATTTGTGACCTTCAAATTGCCCGATCAAGCTGTGACCTAATAAATAAAGGTCACCAATAGCATCTAGAACTTTATGCTTCACAAATTCATCGTCGTAGCGCAGCCCATCCGCATTTAAGACACGGTAATCGTCAATCACAATGGCATTATCCGGGCTACCACCTAGAATCAAATTATTTTCTCGCAACATTTCAATATCGCGTGTAAACCCAAATGTTCTGGCACGACTTACTTCTTTTACAAAAGAAGTGGTCGAGAAATCAACAACTGTTTTCTTATACTTATCATCAAAGACGGGATGCTTAAAATCTATACTAAAAGAAACTTTGAAACCTTCAAATGGTTTAAAACTCGCCCACTTGTCACCTTCTTCGACACGTATATGCTCTTTAATTCGGATAAACCGTTTGGCTTTATTTTGTTCTTCAACACCAGCGGACTGAATTAAGAACACAAATGGCCCCGCACTTCCATCCATAATTGGGACTTCCGGGGCGCTCACATCAACATAAGCATTATCAATACCCAAGCCAGCAAAAGCGGATAATAAATGCTCAACAGTTGATACACTAATATTTTCCTTTACCAAGGTGGTGGATAATCGAGTATCACCCACATTTTCAGCTCTTGCAGCAATCTCAACTGGAGAGTCCAAATCCACACGTCGAAAAACTATTCCACTATCAGCAGCCGCTGGCCTGAGTGTTAAGTATATTTTTTGACCAGTATGTAATCCTATACCAGTGGCTCGAATTGCATTTTTTAATGTGCGCTGCTTGATCATACTCAATTCCGGTTTTATCTACGGCGAAGAGGCCGCGATGTTAACATACTCATAACCTGCTTCCTAGTGACGCTCATCACAATTCTAGACAATAAATTTACATGCTTCAGTCAGCCTGGCGTCGTAAGAAAGCAGGTATATCAAGATAGTCCATGTCGCCACTCGCAGACTTCAATTTACCTTCTGCAGTAAAATCATCAGCACTTTTGTTTCGAATGACAGTTGGTCTATCTAGCGCACCGTAATCGACCGCACCGTCATTTTTCTTTACTAATTTGACCGGTTTTGATTCTGGCATTTCTAGAGGTTGACCAATTCCTGTTGCAACAACGGTAACACGAATCTCATCCGTCATTTCAGGATCAATTACTGTGCCAACCACAACTGTTGCATTTTCCGAAGCACAACCTTTCACCATGTTTCCAACTTCTTCAAACTCTCCAATAGAAACATCTAATCCAGCGGTAACATTAACTAATATACCTCTAGCACCTGCCAAACTCACATCTTCAAGAAGTGGACTAGCGATAGCCATTTCAGCTGCTTGCTTTGCGCGTTTTTCTCCTTTTGCGTGACCAGAGCCCATCATTGCCATACCCATTTCTGACATCACCGTACGCACGTCAGCAAAGTCTACATTGATCAAGCCTGGGCGCGTAATGAGCTCTGCAATTCCTTGCACTGCATTTAGTAATACATCGTTTGCGGATTTAAATGCATCTAATAAACTGACGCTTTTACCCAACACTGAAAGTAGTTTTTCATTAGGAACCGTGATAAGTGAATCAACGTATTGCGCAAGTTCAGAAATTCCCTCCTCAGCAAAGTGCATGCGTTTTTTGCCTTCAAATGGAAATGGTTTAGTCACAACGGCAACCGTTAAAATTCCCATTTCTTTAGCAACTTGAGCAAAAATTGGAGCAGCACCAGTACCCGTACCACCACCCATTCCAGCAGTAATAAATACCATATTGCTACCACTTAAAACTTCCATGATTCGTTCACGGTCCTCTAAGGCAGCTTGTCGACCCACTTCAGGATTTGCACCTGCACCTAAGCCTTGCGTCACATTTGCACCGAGCTGCAATGCTAACTTGGCCGAACTATTGCGCAGTGCTTGAGCGTCTGTATTTGCACAAACAAATTCCACACCCTCAATGTTCGCATTCACCATATGTTCGACTGCATTACCGCCACCGCCACCAACACCGATCACTTTGATGATCGCGTCTTGCGCGTATGCATCCATTATTTCAAACATCACCAGTCTCCTTTCGCCAGGTCCACATTTTAAATCATTTAATTCTTTTTACCGATAACCACTTCGCACTAAACAAAATTTCTTCTGTTATATGCAACATAGTCAGAAATTTTCTTGAAACCATTCTTTCATTCGCGTCCACACACCCTCAGTCTTGTCAAACCGTTTTCGCGAATATCCATCAGCACCGTGTTTTTGCCCATAAAGTAGCAAACCAACACCTGTGGAATAAATGGGATTTTTCACCACGTCTACAAGTCCAGAAATATATTGAGGTACACCTAGGCGTACCGGCATATGGAATACTTCTTCTGCTAATTCGACTGCACCTTCCATTTTCGAGCTTCCACCAGTCAGAACAATTCCCGCAGCAACTAAATCTTCCAGACCACAGCGACGGAGTTCGGCTTGCACTAAAGTGAATAATTCCTCGTAACGCGGCTCGACAACTTCAGCTAAAGTTTGTCTCGCCAATCGACGTGGCGGACGATCACCAACACTCGGCACCTGAATTGTTTCTTCAGGACTCGCCATTTGTGTAAGCGCACATGCAAATTTAATTTTTATGTCTTCAGCATGTTGTGTCGGCGTTCTCAAGGCCACAGCAATATCGCTTGTTACCTGATCGCCGGCAATGGGAATGACGGCTGTATGGCGTATCGCTCCATCTGTAAACACAGCAATATCAGTGGTACCACCACCAATGTCCACCATGCAAACACCTAATTCTTTTTCGTCTTCGGTTAGAACCGCATACGCAGACGCCAACTGTTCAAGGATTATATCATCCACTTCTAATCCACAGCGCTTCACACATTTAACTATATTTTGTGCCGCACTAACCGCACCCGTTACCATGTGAACTTTTGCTTCAAGCCGAACACCTGACATTCCCACTGGCTCACGAATACTATCTTGTTCATCAATAATGAATTCTTGTGGCAAGACGTGAAGTATTTTTTGATCCGCAGGAATGGCGACTGCCTTTGCAGCATCGATAACGCGATCCACATCACTCTGCAAAACTTCTTTATCACGAATAGCAACTATGCCGTGTGAATTCAAACTGCGAATATGACTACCTGCAATCCCCGCATATACCGAATGGATTTGACAACCTGCCATTAGCTCTGCTTCTTCAACCGCTCGTTGAATCGATTGAACCGTAGATTCAATATTAACTACCACGCCTTTTTTAAGGCCTCGAGAAGGATGTGAACCTAAGCCGACAATATCAACATCACCTTCTGGCGTGATCTCACAAACAATGGCCACCACTTTCGAAGTCCCAATATCTAAACCAACAAATAGATTTTTCTCTAGTTTTTTTGCCATTACAACACCTTTGGCTGTTGTTGATTATTCAGCGCCGCAGATTTTTTTTGTGATTGATGCAACACCGCAAACCCATGCCCATAACGAAGATCCACGCGCTTTAGCTGATCTTTTTTCTCTAGTAAATTTTGCTCATAGGCAGTAACAAAACGAACCACCCGTTCTTCAATAGTTGCGCGACCCAACACTAGCTCAACCCCGTTATCCAGCATTGCACGCCAGGCAAAACGTTCATCCATTTCTAATGATTGAATAACAAGCCCAGCATTTGAAAATTGTGTTTCAAGCCGCGAATACATCTTCAACATGTCCTGTTGCGTGCCCCACGGCCCGTTGAATGCTGGTAAGGTTTTATTAAAACCTCCTCGCTCGAACACAACACCGGCATGATTAATTAGAAACTTTTCACCCCAATAGGCAACGGGCTGCTGCTCTTTTACCCGCAGACGGATAGTGTCAGGCCAAACCCTATCAACCCAAACTTGTTCCACCCATTGTAACGCTTTCACTTGTGAATACATGCGATCAACATCAAAGGTAAAAAAGTTACCGTTTAAGTTTTCACTTGCCGCTTGAATCAGCTGATCGTGTTGAAGCATGCTCAACTCACCTTCCACCACTACTTTTTCAATCGAAAAAAGTTGTTGCTTACCTAAAGCAGTCAAACCAGCATATACAACAGCCACGCTCACGCCCAGCAAAACCACGATGGTTAGTCGCTTCAGTTTTGCCAATAAGGGCTTCGGTGTTGCTGATGTTCTATTCATGTTCAAAGCTCGTATTTAAAATTCGAATCACCAACTCATCAAAGCTTATCCCTGCCTGTTTCGCTGCCATGGGTACCAAACTATGGTCAGTCATTCCAGGAAGCGTATTAACTTCTATCAACCAAGGCTGCTGCTGCGCATCTAGCATTAAATCCACTCGGCCCCAACCGGAGGCTCCAACCACAGCAAACGCTTTTTCACATAAACGATGTAGAATTGCTTCCTGCTCCGCGTGCAAACCGCAAGGACAAAGATAGCGTGTAGTATCGGATTTGTATTTTGCTTCGAAATCATAAAAGTCATTTGGCGTTTCTAAACAAATAGCGGGCAACACCTGATCATTCAGAATAGCGACTGTATATTCTTTACCAACCACCCATTTTTCTATCAAAACCTGATGATCAAATTCACGCGCAGTTTCCCAGGCAGTATAGAGCTCATCAGCGTGAGTAACTTTACTCATACCTATGCTTGATCCTTCATGAATCGGTTTGACGATCACAGGAAAACCAAGCTCAATATTAACTTGCTCCAGTTGGTCTGCTTTAGTAACAACGCGAAATTCTGGCGTAGGCAACTGATTCGCGCACCATATTTCTTTGGTTTTTAATTTGTCCATGCAAATCGCCGAGGCCATCACGCCACTACCTGTATAGGGTAAATCCATGACCTCTAGCACACCTTGTATAACGCCATCTTCTCCCATACGTCCATGCAACATATTAAACACTCGATCAAATTTACCTTGCTGCAAGCGTTCAAGCACATCATCACCCACATCGAGCGCATGTGCATCCACACCCTGACGTTTTAATGCTTGTAAAACGGCATCACCACTTAACAGAGAAATCTCACGTTCGGCAGACTTGCCGCCGAGTAGCACCGCAACTTTTCCAAATAGTTTTGTATAATCTGTCACGGAAGTTTTACCTTTATTCCTGGCTCACCCACTACGCGCACTTCCCGCACAAGTTCGACACCTTGTTTCTGTTTAACAACGATGCTTACATGATCAATAACCGCTTCGATATCCTTCGCGCTTGCCGCGCCATTGTTCACAATAAAATTTGCATGTTTTTCTGAAACACAGGCGTTATTCTGACAAAATCCTTTGAGTCCAGAGACTTCGATCAAACGTGCGGCATGATCACCTTCCGGGTTTCGAAAAACAGAACCACAACTAGGTAGATTAGTCGGCTGTGTCTGGTTGCGCTGATTTAGCAATGCTTTCATTTTGCCAAATGCGGATTCACCGTCACCAACCTGCAACTGTAAATAAGCAGCAATAAACCATTCCTCGCGATCACTAGCCACATGACGATAAGCAATTTCAAAATCTTTAGGCATACGCACATGCCGTGCTCCAAAACGATCAATCGTCTCCACTTTTTGCACAATAGGCCACGTCTCGCCACCAAATGCACCAGCATTCATCGCTAGTGCGCCACCCATGGTACCGGGTATGCCGGTAAGAAATTCCGCATTCACCAAATTTTCTCGCGCACAGAATTTCGAAACTTTGGCACAAGTAACACCGGCTTCTACGCGAACAATATTGCCAGGCAAACGGTTAATTTGTTTCAGAAGGTTCGTGGTATAAATTACGGTTCCACGTATACCGCCATCACGTACTAATAAATTGCTACCCAAACCTACCCATGTCAGTGGCTCGTGCTCAGGCAAAGCTACAAGAAAGGAAACAAGATCTTCAATATCGGCAGGACGATAAAAACGATCGGCCGGACCACCAACGCGCCACGAGGTATGCTTGGACATGGGTTCATCCAAACTCAAGGTTCCGCGCAATTGATCAACCTGGTTTTGCATTAATTTCTTGTCCACTTGTTTCCATTCACTAATAGCCTGCATTTAATGTTGCACCTCTTGTGCAACCGTACTCATGGTCGGTGTAAGCGGTGCATCTGCAATCAGACGCGCTGGCATAGTACCGACATTACCCGCGCCCATAGTTACGACAACATCATTCGCTTGTAAAATACGTCCTAATAAACTGGGTAGTTCTTCAAGTGATTCCACAAACACACAATCATTGCTACTTTGCATTCGAATCGCACGCATAAGTGATCGACCGTCTGCACCCGCAATAGGCTCTTCTCCTGCGGCATAAACTTCGGTTAACACTAAAACATCCGCCTGTGAAAGCACTCGCACAAAATCTTCAAATAAATCACGAGTACGGCTATATCGGTGAGGTTGAAACACTAAAACCAGACGTCGTTCCGGCCAGCCATCTCGAATTGCTTGTAGTGTGGTTTCCAATTCGCGTGGATGGTGACCATAATCATCCACCAACATGGCACTACCACTTTGCAATTCCAAATCGCCATAGATCTGAAAACGACGACCAATACCTTCAAACCTCGCTAGTGCCTGACAAATAATTTTCGGCTCTACACCAAGCTCCAAGGCAATACTTATCGCTGCTAAAGCGTTTTGTACATTGTGCAAACCTGGCATATTAAGTTTGATATGCATCAAAGTCTCGTCATTAACAACAACATCAAACTCAGTTAAATTCCCTTTTTGTTTAGTATTACATGCACATATATCACTACTATCATGCAAGCCATAGGTTTTAACAGGACGATTAACTTCAGGCAAAATTTCACGCACAACCGGATCATCCGCACACATAACGGCTAAGCCATAAAAAGGCAGATGCTGTAGAAATTCAACAAACGTTTGGCGAAGGCGATTAAAATCGCCGTCATAGGTACCCATATGGTCCATATCAATATTTGTGACAATCGCCATCATTGGTTGTAGAAATAGAAACGAAGCGTCGCTTTCATCAGCTTCGGCTACCAAATATTTCCCAGCACCCAAGCGAGCGTTACTACCTG
>JAOUJM010000170.1 GCA_029883265.1 Gammaproteobacteria bacterium | reverse complement strand
GTGCAATCGATTAACTGGTTGCTTGATGGTTTCGATCTATCAAAAATGAAACCTCATCAATCACTAAGTTACACCACCGTGTTATAATCCAATCCATGAAAACCAACACCAACGACTTACCCGACGACATAGAGGCACTGAAAGAAATCATTCGCTCGCAGCAATCGCGTGAGTCATATTTGCAAAATCAAATCGACCAATTACTCGAACAAATCCGACTCGCACGACATCAGCGCTTTGGCAGTCAAAGCGAAAAGTCATCACCGGATCAACTCGGTTTATTCAATGAAGCCGAAACGGATCAACTAGACATAGAAACGCTGGAGAATACATCGACGGTAACAACCGTCCAATCACATCAACGGAAAAAGCCCGGACGCAAACCACTGCCAGCTGAACTCCCTCGAATCGAAGTCATTCACGATCTTGATGAAAGTGAAAAGATATGTGCTCATGATGGTCACACCCTAAAACCCATCGGTGAAACTTACTCTGAACAACTCGACATCATCCCGGCAACAATACAAGTGATCCGCCACATTCGTAAAAAATACGCCTGTCCTTGCTGTGATCAAACCATCAAAACTGCGACACTACCGAAACAGCCAATTCCAAAAAGCCAAGCCAGTCCCGGATTGCTAGCGCATATCGCTGTATCAAAATATGCTGACGCTTTGCCCCTTTATCGACAAGCCGATATGTGGAAACGAATCAATGTGGAGTTTGATCGGGGGACCTTCGCTAATTGGATGTGCAAAGTCGGAGAACTGATCCAACCCATCATCAATCTTTTAAATGACAAGCTCACAAGGCCCACTGATTCATTGCGATGAAACCACCGTACAAGTCCTCAATGAACCCGGCAAAAAACCTCAAAGTCAGTCCTATATGTGGGTCCGAACTGGAGGTCAATCGGGAGAATAAATTATTCTCTACGACTATCATCCCAGTCGATCCAGCGAAGTACCCAAACAACTGTTTGAAGATTTCAAAGGCATACTCGTGACCGATGGTTATGCCGGTTACGATGCCGTCGCACAAGAAAATCGCATCATCCACGCAGGCTGTATGGTGCATGCTCGACGTAAGTTCACTGAAGCCATCAAAGCACAAACCAACAACAAAACCGGCAAAGCCCATCAAGGCTTAGCCTTCATTAAAAAACTCTACGCCATCGAAACAGAAACTAAAAATGCAACACCCGAACAAAAATATCAAGCACGACAACAATACTCAAAACCCATTATCGAGCAATTTAAAACTTGGCTGGAGAAATCCAGTCAACACGTCCCACCAAAAACACTCACTGGCAAAGCCATACACTACACCTTAAAATAATGGCCAAAGCTGATCGTGTTTCTTGATCATGGCATCGTGCCACTGGATAACAACTGTGCGGAGAATGTAATAAGACCCTTCGTCATTGGCCGCAAAAATTGGATTTTTTCCACCAGTCAACGTGGAGCGAAAGCCAGTGCGAACATTTACAGCTTAATTCAAACCGCCAAAGCCAATGAAATTGAACCATTTGAGTATTTGAAAAAGGTATTTACTGATCTACCGAAGGCTGATAGTTTATCGGACATCGAGAAGCTATTGCCGATTTCCAAGGACTTTGATTGATGTCCGGTTACGGTGAATTATGCGATTTGAGAAACGCTTGTCATCACAATCGACCGCTAGGCGGCGAAAAATTTCGTCAAACCATTGAGGAAAAACTCAATATCCGACTAGCGCTATGAGCGCGTTGGTCGACCAAAAAAACATGGTCGGGTAGGTGAGTATCAGTTGGCGTATGGTTGAGGCGGACGGGATAGTGGATGTTGGGTCTAAAAATAGATCTGTCCCCGTTTTCGCACATACAGATCGTGTTAATGTGGTGTTGACCGGCGAATGAATATTCCTTTAGTATTGCGTAAGTAATTCTTACAATAATATTGCGCTCTAAATAATTTATAAGTTGTATCTATGAAAGCATTCAAATCTTTTTCAGTTTTTCTAATTCTATTGCTTAGTTATGACAAGCTCATGGCCTGTACCGAAGAAACGATGTTTGGGCTTAAATTTGGCCAGAAAATTGATACTGCTAACTTAGAAGTTTTTGACACCATTGGGGATGATATTAAACTGCACCACTATCGAGGCGAGTGGGAAGATAAAATGAATACCCAACTGATTATTGGTGCATCGCCGACAGATAATGCCTTGTATTTGATTTTGGCCAAAATTAAAGGCGAAAAATCCTCATTAGTTGAGTTACAAACACGAATTCGTGACGAGATTGATAAAAATAATTTGAATATGCGTTGGCACTCACAAGGCTATTTTATCAAGGGTTCTAGCGAGTCCTTTATCGTCGAATTAGATATGAGTGTAGCGCGTGTTAACGCGCAGTCTGTATACGAACTCAGTGCAATGTGTCGTAACAAGCGCTATTTAAAGCAAGCAAAAAAGGAATTAAAACAGATAAAGATAAACAGAGCTAAGAACGACGCATGGCATTTTTCGGCTGCGATCAATATGGCAATGAATTTTGTCGATACAAAGCCGTCATCCGTATTATCCAAAGCGGCTTTGAATGATGATCCCCTAGACAGCGTTGGGTTGCCACTCGCATACAATTTTACTCTATATGCTTCGACAAAAGCCGATTGGTTGAATTTAGGGTTGAGTTATCACAAGAATTCCGAAAGTTCAGAGATTGCTTGGGGGCAGCGCAACGTGAGCATGTCGCTTGCGGGCGCAAGCGTGTTATTCGGTAGTCTCAATTATAACAACCGGGCTGGAGGAGTATATTTGCGTTACGACCTCGGATACAGTGAAGTTAACGCCAGTTTTACACGTATTACCGATTCGTTTTATGAGTCATTTTCAGACTACTACGGAGACACCTATCAGTCAGGCTCGATAAGAGAAAGCGGTTTGGGTAGTTTTATCAGTCTGGGTTTTGGAACCTCAATGAAGGCGACGGCGCAGTCCAAACGTGCTAGTAGCTATGCATCTATAGGACTAGATTACATGCGTATTGATCTCCCTTCAGGTGTGTTCCAATCGGCTGGCATGAGTTTTAATGTGATTTTTTAGCCAATTATAAAAAGTATGTTTGAATCACAACAAACAATGGCTGAAATGAACTGAAATAAATAGAGGAGAGCTTAATGAAGCCCTATCAATGGATTTCTATATTACTGCTTTTTTTTCTTTTGCCGGCTTGCATGACAATGAAAACTTACCAGGTTGACCCATCTAAGGAAAATGTTGCTTTTATTCGAGCGATCGGTGAGTTTAAGAATTTCAAGGGTGAACCGGAAAATGAAGCGTTTGTAATTTACAAGGGTGCAGAAGATTGTTCTGATCGCCACGAGGCGGTTTATGATGGTGATTTTGTAACTGTCTCAGCGGAGAAAAAGTTTGCCGCCACATTTCACTACATCGTCGGATCACCAGAGGTGATGTATAGCAGCGTGTTTTGTCCAGCAACGATACGTTTCGATGTTGAAGCAAACGCGCATTATATCGTTAAGCTTGAAGCTACGCGTAGAGGATGCGTGGCGACCGTCTATTTATTGCAAGGCGACGATGAACCGCCAATCAGAGTAAGTAATATTGATAAGCCGAAATGGAAGAGAGGCTTTTCGGATAAAACCAGTTGGTGTACTAACAGTTAATGCTTAACTCAATGTCCTACTTAAAAGTGTTTACAAGTAAAGTTTAAATAGGTGAAGTAATGAATAATAGAACATCAAAACTAACGGCTTTATTTTTACTAATGATTGGCTTCCATGTTCAACAAAATGTATTCGCTGTTGAGATAGAAAGTTCATCGCCAAAGCAACTAAAAGGTTTTGCGTTGGTAACTATCACAGAGGAGAATAATGACGAACTCTCTAGTCATAGGCAGCCGTCACTAGAAATTCGAAAAAAGAATACGCGAAACCGTGCAAACAGTTATAGTCTTTCAGGCAGTCTTATATCAGATGGAATTCCTAAAAGCGAAAAAGAAAGTGACGCATATTTACCTGATAATGAAGCTGAAGAAGTTATTGTGTCGACACCGCTTCCGCCTGGTCTTCATTTAGTCGAATTACCGCCTGGTGTGTATGAGATATATAACTGGTCTTTAGTGAACCACGACGGCCAATATGCCAAACATTATGGCGCCCGAAGTGATTTTTCTTATCCGTTTACTGTAAACACAGGTGAGATTACTTATATTGGCGATTTTCACTTCGCATTTTACTCTGACCATCGGTACGGGCACCCTTACAGGATTGACAAGGTGTTAAAAAATAATATTGAGCGGGATAGTGCGCTTGTAAAAATTTTCAAATCGGACTTGGTGGGTAAAATTGTGGAAAGTGAAGAAATGTTTTCGTTTATGCATCCGAAACCCAGCGGCAAGACCAGACTATCGGATATATAGTGAAATTTCTTAAAACACTTCTCGGTGTTTGGAAATGAAGAAATAACAAAAAAATAATCTGTCCCCGTTTTAGAAAACGCAATTCGCCCCTTTTGTGATTGACCGCAAAATTGGTTTTTTCGACCCGTCAACGCGGAGCAAATGCGTGTAACTATATCTACAGCTTAATACAAGCCGCAAAAGCCAATGACATTGAACCGTTTGAGTATTTAAGGAATGGCAAGCCCCCAGTTTTCTAGTCACTCGCCAGCTTCCTAAAATATTCTTTTTCAAACTCAACCGGAGAAACTGAAAACGCTGTTTTGTATGGTACTGTTAAAAACGCGAATTCCGGTTCCGCAGTGAATAATGTATCTGTCACAGTTTCCGATACAGAGGTATTTTCTAACACACAAGGAAAATATCAATATCTAGCACTAGATGATGGCCAACATACTCTTGTTGCAACAAAAATTGGTTATGAACCTTTTTCATCTTCTTTAACAATAGCCAAAGATACTCCGCTGGCCTATGATATTACATTATCCCCAGAGGAGTCAGATGGTATTAACAACGGCCTTGCTGTCCATTTTACTTTTACAGGTGACGCGACCGATGTTAGTGGTAACGGTAATCATGGTGAAGTCAATGGAGCAACGCTAGTAGCAGGCAGAGATGGTAGCCAAAACGGAGCCTATAGTTTTGATGGTGTGGACGATTACATCTCTTTTTCTCCTAGTTTGGATGGCGACGTATCGATTTCGCTATTTATCAAACCCAGAACATTAGAAAATGACTCAAGACCGATTAACAATATTGACGGGCCATCTAGACCAGCTTTTGGATTCCGTATTTTCGACAACAGACTTCAGATATGGGCTAATGCCTGGGGGTATATATCGAGTACTCAGCTCCAAGTTGACGAATGGGCACACTTGGTGATCGTTACCTCTGGAAAATCAGCCAAGTTGTACTTAAACGGTGAAGAGGAATCTTCGCTGACCCAAACTGTCGATTTCACTTATACTACGTTGGCTATAGGAGCCAAATTTCAGTTTTTTTACGGTAAGTACTTCGATGGCATTGTTGACGACGTTAGAGTATACAATCGAGCGATTTCTAGCAGTGAGGTTTCTTCTATTTATAATAACTAGAAAACTCGCGACAAAGATAAATCCGCTCAATCGCATCACACGGTCGTAGCGTGTGCTTTATTGCATGGCTCTGATGAGCCATTGTAGATCCGATGTTTCAAGATTTTCACACAGGAGTTTGCAGCCATTGGGGAATACGAAAGTGAATCTTGATTGAAAGGCCTGCCATCGATGGCTGAGCCACTTTGACTTGAGCAAAATTAATCGGCATTGCTTTTGATTTGAGTGAACCTTGCTTGGTCAAGACTGATCGCCAGCGATACAAGGCATGTGCATCGAGATTGTGTTCACGTGCATACTCTGCTGAAGACTGATTGCTTGCGTCGATTAGTTTGAAGTGTTCCAACCAATAACGTTGTTTCTCGGTGAGTGCTTCTTCCATCGTCGTTCCTTTGTTTAAAGATTGGAACGATATGGAATTTTGCCGGAATATCTAGATGTGGATGGTTAGGCGCTTACGTTAGGGCTTACGTTTTCCTATCTTACTCATTGGGGACACTCCTCTTTCAGGCTTTCGCCTTTGATTAAAAGTGTCCGTTAAACAGGGGGAGGTTTATAGCGTCCCCTTTTTTGCTTTTTTGTTGAGTTGATTGCAGTTAAGGGTTGAATTCGCGGCGTTTTGAAAAATGGCGTGCCGTTTGATGCGAAATATGCTTGACTGGGGAGACGGTATCTGACCCTGGATTCTGTAAATGAAAAAACAAACTGCTTATCGATATAAGTAATTCTTTGTGGTATATGTGTTGTGCAGCTGAAATTTGCGGCTTGAATTATATTTAGATATACTTTGGCAAAAATACCTAGCTTAAGCATTCAATAGGAAGTTCGCAATGCGTATTTTTATTTATGTTCTTCTTTCACTTTCCCTTCTTTCATGTCAAACAAAAACCTCTGACGATGCTCAGCGTCAACAAAATGAATTCGAAAAAATGAAAATATTTAGTGGTAAGGTATTGGTAAAGAATCCGTCGGGCATCATGGTTTGTCTTGATCAGAATTCAAACTATCGATGTGATGAGAATGAGTCAAGTACACAGGCTGATGGAAACGGAGTGTTTCAGTTTGACATTGATCAAGATCAAATCGATCGTTACCCATTGCTTGCAATATTTAATGGTGCCAGGTATTTCTATTCAGATGATGTAAGTTCCAGGGAGATATTCTACGTTGCCCAAGCAGGGGGGGATGGTATTGTTTCGCCGTATACTACGGTAATGCATGCGGTCAATTTGCGTTACCCTCAATTGAGTACCACAGAACAGCTAGAGCTTTTGTATTTGAGGTTGTCTGATCAGTTCGAGTGGGAAGGAAAAATATTTTCGGATTACTCAGCATCATCAGGCGATAGCAGCAAGAATTTTCAGACGTTTTTCGGAGAAATCTTAACGGCTCTAATGCTTCTCACTGTGAATCATGTTGACGAAAATCATGAATCTAATATTGCAGATCTTGTTAGTTCAAATTCTAATAATCACCTAATCGCGAATTTACTTTTACTAGAAGAGCTAGAGTCAATTGCGGAAGGCGCTCATCATCGGTTAAATAAGTTGGGTGATTCTGGTTCACATGCAACTGCCTTGTTTAATTACTTGAAAAAACGAATGAACATTGATCAAGCAGCCTTTTTTCTGCGCCAAAAATCTAGTGAAGTTGTAAGTGATAGCGATTCAATTTCAGTTTTGCAAGATCATAAGCACTCATTATCCTCGCAGTTAGAGGGCGGGTATGAGTCCGCGCTATTTAATAATCGATATGAACTGGAGCACAAAGAGTTTAAAATAAATCAAGTGGAAGATCGTTTTGACTTGCTTTTTGATAAAAAGCAATTTGATGTGTATTCAGGGGAGTTTGCATCTACCAACGCTAATTCAAATATGTTCAGAGCCATATCCGAGGATGGAACATCAAGCACTATATCGAATACAAAAATAAGTATTGAAAATAGCGATGCTGGAATGCTTTTGAAGGACATATGGTCCAGCCGTATGATCGCCAGAAAGTTTAATTTGAGTGGCGTTAGAGCACGGGAGCTGCTCACTCATTCTGGTTCGATTTGGCAAAACAGCGTGCCGACCGATGTTGCTTTTTCTGAGGGTGCTTCCGCAATTGAGGTTTTACGGGTACTAACTGAGGATGCAACCTTATTTGAAAAGCGCCAATATTCTTTTGGTGAAAGTGGACCAGTGAATAGTTGCCCTGAAACAAACAATGACTGTAATCGTTTGGAGCGTCCTCACTATTCAACAGAGAGTCAATATGTTGTTGATATTGACGAATTCCTACAACATGCTGAAGGAAAGTACTACGAATTTGATTTAATTAGTGGGCTACGCATTCGTTTGCAATATGATAACGATCAAACCAAAAGAGAAGTTGTGGTTTCTGAATATCGCCCTAATGCTTGGTTTGGAATTGGAAGTCAATTTACTATCGGTACAAGTTTTTGGATCAAAGAAAATACATCAAGTAATACTATTGTCAAGATTCCACTGAATAGCAGTTTGAAATCGAGCAACAAAATTCCAGACGCTGCTAGTCATCTGGTTTTGGCATATCATGACGGATTTTATCGAAGTGGATTTTACTACCCGAAAGGCGCAATGCTGAACCAGGAACCAGTTTGGTTACTAAATCAGAACGCGTTTGAAACTGTTATGGATGCTTTTGTGCTGCCGTCGTCCTCATTATCTGAAGTCGCTGATAATGCGCTAATTCAATTGAATAACGAAAACTTAGAAGGCACATGGGCACTGCAATTTGAAAACTCCGATATACCTTTCTTTGGTGACTATGTTGTTAACCTCTACGTTCAATTTAGCAATGAAGCAATGACAGATGAGGAATTGCAACGATTCTCTATTAGTAAGCGAAATTATTTTTCCAAACACAAAAAGTTCACGGCTTTCATGGAGACAAAGGATGGGGCAAGATATCGCTTTCCAAGCGTAGCGATTCAATCAGAAGATGGTACGCAATTTGAGGCGAAGTTTATAATGGAGAATTTTCATAGTGAAACATTTCGCTTTGAATTCAATACTGCGGGTGATGGCCTAACGGTGAAACATGGTAATTCAACTGCTCAATTGAAAAAGTTAGCTGAAAAAATTGATTTCGATTTATGGACTCAAAAAGTTGAGAATCCTAGTTATGTAAATATAAAAATCCCAACTTCAATTGAGCCAGCAGCAAATGTAGAAGGGGGCATGCGCTGCGACATCATTGGCGCGAATCAGTTTAACAATAGAATTTACTTTTTTGCGTATAGCAAGTTGTTTTATTATGACAAATCTTCTTCGTCTCTCCAGTTTATGCCAATTCGTGAAAATGAAAAAGTCATTGAACCTGATATTCAGTTTGTTGGATCTGACAGTGGAGCGTTATGGATTGCAGACCGATATCGCATTCGAAAAATAGACAGGCAAACGGGAAAGGTATTGCAAACAACTCATTTAGGCTCCTTAGGATTGCTGGGCAATCCTGATGCGAATTTATTTTATCCTTTAAGTATTAATGGCTATGTATATGATGGTAAGCATCATTGGGTCGGGATTGAAGTTGCTAATCAGAGAAATATTTATGTGTATAAACTTGATGCGCCAGCGGAAAACGTTGTCTCGCAGTATGATATTGGTGTCTATCTAGAATCGGGTGGTTCTCTAATGAACCTATATCGTTTAATTACCGGTGATGCTCAAGTCTATTTTATTGGTACGATAGGCGGCAAAAGTTATATGTTAGAATTTGGTGCTAGCAGTCAAGAGTTTTTACGTACCGAAGAAAATATATTCTATATATCTACTCTACAAAAAGTTAATAATCAGTGGTGGTCTCCGTTATATTTTTCTCTTGTGCAACTTGATGATATAGATTTTAAAGCACAACGTAACTTGAACTATGCGCCCGATTTAGATTATCGATATTATGAATCACCGGAGCTTAAGCTTGAGGGAGAAAATTTGGTCGTATATAACTACTTTGACGACGAAGCAGACGGCGTTGTTTCATGTGAATTGTTGGTGAGTAGTTTTCCAAGTAATTAACGAATCATTTTTTTAAAGGAACATGAAACTCTGGGACATATGGGCTTGAGGGACAGGCCTTACATTTTACATCTTTCGCAATTTGTTTTGGGCAGTCGATGCGGTGGTGTATGGGAGAAAGTGTGAAAATGAAAACCTCGTATTTTAATATCACCAAATCAAGGACACCGACCCAAACTCACTGCACGTTAGCGTCCGTCATCATCTTTAACCCAG
>JAOUJM010000439.1 GCA_029883265.1 Gammaproteobacteria bacterium | reverse complement strand
ATCATCGGGGCGAAAATCTGCGACCCGTATGAAGCGATTGATGCCTAATGGGTAGATGGGGTGCAACATAAGGTCCCGGTCAAGTTGATAGACAATATGATGATAGAGAAAAGTATTGGGTGATAACGTTTTTGTTCGCTGTACATAGGGCAGTGTCGAATCCGCTGTTTCCATGACGTCGAACGCTACGGTGGAAAACAACAAATCTGGATGATCGTCATCTATCGAATTGGCGTACAATGAAAAAATATCTGGGTTCAATGTCGTAGCGATTTTTGTTACCTGTCGATTTCCCAGGTTTCTCGAGCGCGAGACTTTACCTGTGCTGAGATCAATTTCATCGAGTATGCGATCACCCGTCATTCGCCCCACATGGCTTATCCACTGTTGATCATTGAAACGTATGACTTCAGCTGGTAATCGATTGGCATAAAGTACTAGCAAATGATTAGTATCAATGAATACAAAGTCAGAGAATGGAATGGCAACCGTTACTTCATGTTCAACAATAAAGTCCGCGATCCTGACAACAAGCATTTGGAATTGTGCGTGTGCAGGATGCGAGGAAAGACCCAACAAAAGGTATTCTCCATCGTCTGTAATTCTCATTTGAAACGGCCGACTCGCTAACTTCATTTTCTCTTGCGTCAGCCCAGTCACAATATCTGTGACATAAAGTCTTTGGCTTAGTCGATTATAGAAAATAAGCGAGTCATTTTTTTCATCCTTCACGACCTCATCCATATTCATCGGAACTGAAAAAGCAGGCTGCAAAAACATATCTGTGGATTCACTTTCATCGGTACGTGCTTTATCGATAATAATTTTTTGCTCTGACAAAAAACCAGCATGATTTTTAACGATTAAAGTTACGTATTTTGTCCCAGGTAGGGCGAATGTGATGTCGTGGGTAGCGCTTATACCATAATAGGGTGCGATTTTTTCTTCTTGATCGATTTGCCAAATATAGCGAGACCATTGCGATCCCACTGAATTGAGCTTTGTCCCTGCTGTGTCAAATGTCAGATGTAAGGGATTATCCGTTGATGCTAGCCAAGTCACCTCGACGCTTGGTAAGTCGGCTTCACTACACGTACCGCATGGGTGATCAATTGAAAAAAGCTGCGTCTGCGATTCGTCATATGACAGTAAAACCAATTGATCACGTCCCGTTAGCAGATGACTGATTCCGTTAATAGTGGGTTTGATAATTCGGATCAATTCATAAGAAATGGAATTGTGTACCCAAATCTCATCATCATCGGTGAGCGCAAAGATTAAGTAGTTATCATCATCAAAAACGACATCCTTGAGATGAACCGGTTCGTTTGATTGATCCTGAGTCGCCCACGGGTGTCTCCCAATTTGACGATACCTGACTTGATTGAAGAAATGGATACCTACTTGCTTCTTTAATACTTCGCCATTGTCAGTAATAATCGTTTGACCACCGTAATAGAGTTTATCACCCATCGTGCCTACTCTATAGTTACCCCTTGATTGTGTAGTTGACGCTAAAAGTTCAATCACCTCTTGACCGGTATATATCGCCGATTGGTCAGCCGATAGTGCAAGCGCTGCCATACCTTGACGTTCCGTTTTTTCCAATAGTTTCTTGAGTGACAAATCATAGTAATAGGTACTCAACTGAGCGGCGTTGTGTCTAAAAATTGCTTTGCCGAAAGAAGTTACAATCAATTCATCGAAGGTAAATGATAACGCATGGCGAGTTCGTACTTGATACGAACCCGCATCTAAATCCAATAGTGACGATGTCGACCCATCATCATTCGCTAGACCAATATATAAGGTAGCTAAATTGGGATCGAATTGCACTGTAATCGGGGTTGATTCAAATGCCAACGGTGCTAACCATTGTGACGTAGCCAAGTTTAAAATCCGCACCAATCGCGCTTTTTTATCTATAAAGTAAGCTCGATTGCGCAGGGGATCAACACGATAATTATCGCGCTCAAAAGCTGGCATTTGTATAGGTCGCGGCGTTACCTTAGTTTCAATATAACCATGATCAAATAGTGCAGAGACCTCAGCGTTTTTACTCGGAGTAGACAGATTATCGTTCGTACAAGCCCAGAGAAAAGACACAAGTACTGTTGTGATAAGCCGTGTATAGAAGATTGTCCGATGCATTTTTTTAGTTTTAGTATCAGTTCTGATTAATGCGGAATTATACCACATATTTAATAAGACTTATAATGCCAAGCCTGGTCTGATTGTATTGGGTCCAATGTAGGCATTACGCAAGAAGTGATAATAACGACCGCCCGCTGCAATCAAGGCCAGGTCGATGCACCCCTAGCCATATAACTGGATAGATATACAGCAACCACTATCGGTAATCAGCAACACGACTGGTGCCCTCACTTTGGCATGAAGGGCTCAAGTGGCAGTTTAGTGCACAGTGGCTCTGTTGTGTTTTTGATGGC
>JAOUJM010000438.1 GCA_029883265.1 Gammaproteobacteria bacterium | reverse complement strand
TGAGCATTTCTGCGAATAATCTTGGAAGTTTAGTTGCCGGACCAAATGAAGTCGTTCCAAGTGCTTGTGCTATTACTGCAAGCTTTACGCACACAAATAGCGGAAGTATTGATGCTGCTTTTGGTGGTGGAAAATTTACTGCCAATCGAGATGTTGATATTGCAATGACCATACAGGAATAACAATCAGCTTGAAACGTTGTATGATTCATAATGGAGACTGTTCAAAATTCTGTGTCACCGATTAATAATCACAAAGCCAAGTGCTCATCGAGTCGGCCCTCAAAATGGATCGCGAGTTGCGATAGTGTGAGGTTCCAGTTTTGTACCGGATGAGTCCAGCGCTCGGATGCTTTGAGCATACCGGCATAAAGTAATTTCAGCAAACTGTTTTCGTTGGCGAAGCCGCCTTTGGTTTTCGTGAGTTTTCGAAACTGACGATGAACCGCTTCCACTGCGTTGGTGGTGTAGATGGCCGTCCGCACATAATCGGGATAGTTAAAATAGGTCGACAGGGTTGGCCACTTGTTGCGCCATGAGCTGATGACCATGGGATATTTATCGCCCCACTTGGTTTCCAATTCATCTAACGCCGTTTCCGCCGCGTTGATGGTTGCCGCTTTGTACACGCATTTAAGATCGGCCATGAAGGCCTTTTGATTTTTTGAAGCGACGTACTTTATGGAGTTGCGAATCTGATGAATCACGCAGTGTTGGATTTTGGTGTTGGGATAGATACTTTCAATCGCCTCAGGAAAGCCTGTTAAGCCATCCACACACGCAATTAGAATATCGTTAACGCCTCGGTTATACAAATCGGTGAGCACGCTCAACCAATGATGGGCGCCTTCCTGGTCAGCGAGATAAAGACCCAGCAATTCTTTTTTGCCTTCGATGGTCAATCCCAAAATCGTATACACGGCTTTGCTGAGGTAACGACCATTTTCTTTGATCTTGTAGTGAATGGCATCAAGCCAAACAATGGGATAAATCGCATCGAGATCACGTTCACGCCAGGCTTGTAAGTCTGGCAGCAGTTTATCGGTGATCGCATTCAGAGTGCCATTCGACAAGGACATGTCGTACATTTGTTCAATATGACTTCGAATGTCCTGGTAACTCGTGCCTAATGCAAAGAGCCCGATCACCTTGCGTTCGAGTTCATCCGTTAAGTGCGTCTGGTGCTTCTTAACAATCTGTGGCTCAAAGGTGCCTGCCCGGTCTCGTGGCGTGTTAAGTTCAAACTCACCGACGGGACTTTTCATGGTTTTGCTTGAGTGACCATTTTTGCGATTCGGTGTTTCTTCCGAAGCCAAATGATCCTCCAACTCCGCCTTCATCGCGGCTTCAGTGAGTTGTTTAATCAATGGGGTGAATATGCCATCTTTGCCACTAAGATCTTTCCCCTCACGCAAAGCCTCGATCGCCGCGTCCATGTCGAATTGAATTTTGTCTTTCATGGGGCATCCTCTTTTCGTATAGTTTAAAGAAGTGACACAGTTTTTTGAACACTACCAACTCAGATGCACGTGTAAAACCAATCATAAAACTTTTAAAATCAAAACAAGCCAAAGATTCTTTAAAAAAACAACTGCGAAACAAGGATTCTATTCTTCATCATTACTATATGCAAAATCTTCCTATTGACAACGAAAAGTCACTGTTTTTTGAGTATTATAATATGGAATTTTGCGGATTTAAGGCTCCCACCATAGAAACGATAGACTTTGGAAATATTGTGTACATTGGAAACGACGAATATTCAATAGAATTGTCAGCTAAAGGTAAAGGAGAATTTCTTTTTACCATGTCATATGGCTATTATCATGATGAAGTCGAGAATGAACCCGACTATATACTAAATAGTATGACCGGTGACGGTATTTGTGAAGTTAAAGCAACGCTGAAATCCACAGTAGTGGGATACTTAAAATTATTAATCCACCATTCTTTAACTACCAACAGCATAAAGAATTTGTTTGATACTTGTGAGAATCTAGAAGATGAGTTTTCAATCGACATAGAACTAGAACATGCTGTACTTGATTAGGTATTCACGACTAGATGCCCCTTACCATAACGGGCATGTTTTGACACAAACGGCCATTTAACTCATTGTATTCAAAATCTAATTTCCTCTCATTTTTTAATTACCGATAATAAATATTATCGGTAATTATAACTGTTGCCAGCTATGCCCTTCTGCATAACATAAAGGACATTATGTTGCACATTAAACCAACTTAATATATGTGGTAATTGTTGTTTTAGACCTACTGAAACTCTTCACTCACGAACCCACGTGTCACACTTTCCTGTTCCAGCATAGCATGACGCCTTGCGGCTAAACCCTTGTCGTTATGCTAAAATATTCATCAATATTTAAATTTACTGTAAATGCATAGCGTGACAGTCGGTCACGCTTATAATGGTATGGACTCTCTCTTCTAA
>JAOUJM010000437.1 GCA_029883265.1 Gammaproteobacteria bacterium | reverse complement strand
CGCAAAAATGATGCGCAAGCAAGTTGCGAAAAAAGCCCGCAAAGAACATTATCCAGCTCCTTATGCTTTAATCAATTTGTGGCAAAAACATTTTGATAATCCAAAAACCATGATGGCGGAAGAAGCCAAGTCAGTAGCGAAACTCGTTATTGGTGAGACAGCAAAAAGTTTGATACGTGTATTTTTCTTGCGAGAAAAACTTAAATCGCTTGGTAAAAGCGAAACCAGTAAAAACTTTCCCAAACCTAAAGCCGTGCACGTAATCGGTGCAGGTGTTATGGGTGGCGACATTGCCGCTTGGTGTGCACTAAAGGGCTTACGCGTAACGTTGCAGGATCGTAGTGAAGAAGTTATCGGTCGTGCAGTGAAACGAGCACATGGACTGTTTAGTAAGAAATTTCGCGGCGACCGAATTTCAATTACCGCAGCAATGGATCGCTTGATTCCTGATGTTCATGGTTTAGGTGTACCCAAGGCTGATATTATTATCGAAGCTATCATAGAGAATATAGAAGCCAAACAAGGTTTGTATAAAACCATTGAACCTTTGATGAAAGCGGATGCGATTTTAACAACCAATACCTCAAGCATTCCTTTAGAAGTGTTAAGCGAAGCACTACAACGACCCGAACGTTTGGTTGGTCTGCATTTTTTTAATCCAGTGGCGCAAATGCCTTTAATTGAAATTGTCAAAGGCAAAAACACATCACAAGAGGAAGCCGACAAAGCGGCGGCGTTTACCACACAGATTGCTAAACTGCCTTTGCCCGTTAAAAGTGGCCCTGGTTTTCTTGTTAACCGAATTCTTATGCCCTATATGATGGAGGCTGTTCGTTTGAAGGAAGAAGGTGTGGCCGCAAAGCTCATCGATAAAGCCGCATTGCAATTTGGTATGCCCATGGGTCCGTTGCGTTTAGCAGACACGGTTGGTTTGGATATTTGTCTATCCGTAGCGGAAATACTGTCCAAGAGTTTGGATATGACGGTTCCTGATAGTTTACGTAAAATGGTTGAAGAAGGAAATCTTGGTGTTAAATCCGGCTCTGGTTTTTATCATTATAGTAATGGCAAGCCAGTCAAAGAAAAAAATCAAGACGTTGGCAAACCGGGACCCGAGTTAGCCGACCGCATGATTGGTCGCATGTTGAATGAAGCAGTGGCTTGTTTGCGTGAAGGTGTGGTCGCTGATGAAGAACAGCTTGATGCTGGCGTCATTTTTGGAACGGGTTTCGCCCCTTTCCGCGGAGGTCCAATGAATTATATTAATCATCAGGGTGTGAAAGATATGATTCATAAACTTCAGGAATTGGAAAAATCTCATGGTAATCTTTTTCAACCGGACGCCGGTTGGCAGCAATTAGCCACTTAATTTTTTTGTAATGCATGAGGCGGATCAAACCAATTGATCCGCCGCTGCTGATTACTTTATGCCACTCGCCCACGAATATATTTTAAAACATTTCCGCTAACCGGCCTTATATAAGACCACTGATAACTCACTAAACCCAACATAATCAAAAGTGCGCCAATCATCGTTTGTTGTGTGATAGTTTCATTATTCAACCATTGACCCAATAATATACCGATCACTGGTGTCATTAGAGGAATAAGCGCAACGGAACTGGCGGAAACATGTTTAATCACATAAAACATCATGACAAAGGCTAACATTGAACCAATCAAAATAAGATAGCCAGTGGCAACAAAACCTTGTGTCGTAATGTTTTGCGGCAGACTTGCGCCCAATGCAAACCAAGTTAGCAAATACGGAATGCTTGCTACCAAAAGACCGCCCGTGGTCACACTCAGAGCAGGTAAATTTGAGTCGATTTTTTTTATCCAAACCAGACTTGTCGAGTGTAGTAGCGCACCAATAAACATCGCGATAACGCCGTATTGCACCTCTTTTCCAAGCACTGCTCCATAAAGAAAAATCACATATAAACCGGCAAAACCCATTAATTTACCAAGTGATTTGCTAATCGTTAGACTTTTTTCTTTAAGAAAATATGCGGCTAACAAACCCGTCGTCAACGGTGTTATGCCGAATAAAACCGACATCACACCTGAACTAATATATTGCGATGACCAATAAACGCACATCATGGCTCCATAAATACCCAGTGCAGATGCTAAATAAACACGACGAGCCGAATGATCCCAAGGTAGTTTTTTGCCTGATAGAAACATAATGAGCCAAAGCAACAATGCAGAAATTACAATTCGAGAGGTGATCGCAAAAATAAAATCGCTACCAAGCGTACTCCACTTAACCGCGAGTGGTGTAGTCGACCAAATGATTAGAATCCCGACGTAAGCGATTGGCACTGACATCATTTTATCCCCTTTTAATAAATTCAGCGCAAAAAAAAGGCCTCTTTTTGAAAGAGGCCTTTTAAATAATTTGTTTCGAGTAAAATCACATCACAAAGTTTTCGGCCTCTTATTGTCGTGCACTCGCACAT
>JAOUJM010000169.1 GCA_029883265.1 Gammaproteobacteria bacterium | reverse complement strand
AACGTCTAAGCTTAGCGAGCTTATTTCGATGGTGGCAAAGCGCTCGGGAGTGCCACCAGATTGCTCAATAAGCTTGCAAAGCTGATCCGCTTGGTGTTCAGGTCGAGTGACCAATACGTGAATATTTTTTAAAGGTTTGTCGACCTTATTTGGCATATATGGCTTTCAAAATTTTGTCTGCTCCTCGACTGAGCAAATCATCTGCCAGAACGGTGCCGAGTTCTTCAGCATCCTCAGGATGTCCACTTATATCGCCTCGAATGATTAGGCTGCCATCAGGTTCACCCACCAGGCCTCTTAATAAAATCACACCATGGTCGATTTCGGCATATCCGCCTATAGGTACTTGGCAACCACCTTCCAGCCGATTATTCATGGCTCGTTCGGCTAATACACGTATGGCCGTTTGCTCATGATTTAAAGGAGCAATAAGCTGTTTGACGCGTTCATCATCTGTGCGGCATTCAATACCAATTGCGCCCTGGCCAATAGCGGGTAAGCTTATACTAGGTTCGATAAATTCCGCAATGCGGTCATGAAATCCCAGACGAATAAGTCCTGCAGCTGCAAGAATAATCGCGTCATACTGACCTTCATCAAGTTTAGCCAGGCGGGTATTGACGTTGCCTCGCAAACTAATAATTTCGATGTCTGGGCGTAAGGCTTTGATTTGTGCCTGACGGCGTAAACTTGAAGTGCCAACTCTCGCCCCGTGAGGCAAGTCTTGGAAATTTTTTATCTGGTTGGAGACAATAGCGTCGCGTGGATCTTCGCGCTCGCAAATAACCGCTAAATGTAAACCATCAGGGAATTCCACAGGCACGTCTTTCATGGAATGCACAGCAATATCCGCATCACCTTGTAACATACCGGTTTCAAGTTCTTTAACAAACAACCCTTTTCCACCGACTTTGGCCAAGGGAGCATCGAGTATTTTGTCGCCTTTGGTAACCATTTTCACCAGCTCAACCTGTAGGCCTGGATGTAATGCCTCAAGGCGGGCTTTAACGTGTTCAGCTTGCCAAACGGCAAGCGGGCTTTTACGGGTTGCGATGCGTAGGATCTGATTACTCATGGAATGATTGCTCTAAATGTTGTCTCGATGAAAGGCCGTTAGCATACCATTGAAATCCTTATAGACCTAGTTTTTTACCATTTTTCAAAATCCGATCTTAATAAAAACAATGAGTTACATCAAGTGTTGTTGCTAATTTTTTGCGTGTGTTGGAATAGACGTTTATACTCGCGCTTGCCGGAATGATTGTGAGTGAGCCTATCTATGTCGAATACAAATAAACCTTGGGGTGGTCGTTTTACCGAAGCCACTGATGCCTTTGTCGAAGCCTTTACTGCTTCGGTTGGTTTTGATCAACGTATGTATGCTCAGGATATTCGAGGCTCGATTGCCCACGCCACCATGTTGGCAAAAGTAGGGGTGCTGACGGCAGCTGAAACCGATTCCATTATTCAAGGCTTGCAAACAATTGAACAAGAAATTGAAGCGGGCCAGTTTCAATGGCAGGTGTCGCTTGAAGATGTACACATGAATATTGAATCGCGTTTAACGGCGCTTATTGGTGATGCAGGTAAAAAACTGCACACGGGGCGCTCGCGTAATGACCAAGTCGCCACGGATATGCGCTTGTATTTGCGCGATGAGCTAGATGAAATCATGGCTCAATTGCGGCGTTTGCAAACGGCGATTCTTGATTTGGCAGAAAGTCACGTGGATACGATTATGCCAGGTTTCACTCACTTACAAGTGGCCCAGCCCATTTCGTTTGGTCATCACATGTTAGCCTGGTGTGAAATGTTACAACGTGACGCCGAACGTTTTATTGACGGACGCAAGCGCGTAAATATTCTGCCTTTGGGTGCGGCCGCATTGGCCGGAACGACGTATCCTATTGATCGTCACTATACTGCTAAACTACTTGATTTCGATGGCGTAGCGGCTAATTCCTTGGACGCAGTTAGTGATCGGGATTTCATTATTGAATTTTGTGCAAGCGCGAGTTTGTGCATGACACACTTATCAAGATTTTCCGAAGAGTTAATTATTTGGTTATCGCAGCAATTCAGTTTTATTGAAATGGGTGATCGTTTTTGTACCGGTTCGTCGATTATGCCGCAAAAGAAGAATCCCGATGTGCCTGAATTGATTCGTGGTAAAAGTGCAAGAGTGCAGGGTAACCTCATCGCCATGCTGACATTAATGAAAGCGCAGCCTTTGGCTTATAACAAAGATAATCAGGAAGACAAAGAGCCTTTGTTTGACAGTATCGACACACTAAAAGCCAGTTTACGTGTGTTTGCTGACATGGTGCCAAGCATTCAAGTGAATAAAACCGCCATGCGCGACGCTGCTTTGCGTGGATTTTCTACCGCCACTGATTTGGCCGATTATCTTGTGCGCAAAGGAGTCGCATTTCGTGACGCTCATGAAGTTGTTGGAAAATCCGTGCGTTTTGCCATTGAGCAGGATAAAGACTTAGCTGAGTTGGATCTTGTCAGTTTGCAGCAGTTTTCTTCCGCAATAGAAGCTGATGTTTACGACGTTTTAAGCTTGGAAGGTTCGGTTGCAGCGCGTGATCATGTGGGTGGAACCGCGCCGAAGCAAGTGCGAATTGCGATAAAGGACTTCCGGCAACGCATTGCTTAAAGTGTAATAATATTTTTGTTTTCTTCTTGTTCAGCGCTTTCGGCTGCTTCTAAAGCGCGAGCATATAAAAGGCGAATATCATCGCCTTTGCGCCATGATGTCACACCTGCTTTAAGTGAGATTTTTAATTGCATTTCTGGTTTGTCCGGATGCGATAAATCCAATAAACGTTTACGAATTTTTTCTGCCAAGTGGCTAGCGTCGTCGCTGGCTGTTTCGGGCAAAATAAGCGTGAATTCCTGGTCATCGGTGCGCCCAATGAGATCTACCCAGCGCATTTGATCCCGCAAATCAAAAGCGATAGCGGTTAAAGCGTCGTTGATAGTGGCTGCACTATCATCATGGCTAGCTTGCCAATGATGTAAGCGCACGATAATAACTGAAAGTGGATTGCTGTAACGGCGGCTACGTGAAACCTGGCGCTCCAGGGCATTAAGCAAGGATTTACGATTGAGCAGACCGGTGAGCTTATCTGTGGGAATGTTGTCTGCCAACTGTGCTTCCAAGTCCTGGTTTTGTTTAGATAAGTCTATGGTTTCGCTTACATCAATAAAATAATTTGAATTTAATACCTGGCCTTGTTCATCCTGAATGCAGCATTTCACCGATTTTAGCCAAATATTTTGCTGATTGTTTACTCGATAAATATCTGGTTGTTCGGTGGGATGGAGATGTGCTGACAATACTTCAGTGTTTTGACCGATTAACTTTTTTTCCGCAATTCCTAGTTGTTGTCCCAACGTCGGGTTACACCAGAGGATTTGTTGGTTGCCATCGCTAAGCACAATGCCCATGGGTGCCTGCTCTAAGGCTTGATTGCTAATCAGTTGGTCAAGTTTGCTTGCCGCCACGGCCATCCCTTTAACGTTGTTGATGGTAGTGAAAATATTCATGTTTGATGCCAGTTACTCCTTAGACTCGGCTTAAAGTGTTGTCGACTTTAGCTCGATACGTTCTTATGGTGTTACGAAAAAAGTAATATCCATTAACTATAACGAGTTATTTAACTAGGAAAAATTAAGCCGGCATGGATGTCAAAGCTGAACTTTTAGACCAAATCAGTAAACGATTCATTGAGTTGCAGCGAAGACGAATTGATCGCACGGCAATATTATTGCGTGGGCGGCAAGCAGAATTTCTCAATATATTGCCAGTATTATTTCATTATAATCATGCAGCCTTGCCCGGTTTTTCTGGTCAAGATACACCCAACGGAATTTTTCATTATAACCCCACTGATGAAACCTTAAAGCTGGTTAAAAAGGCCTGGCCAAATTTTGAAATTCAACGTAAAGCGCAATGGAGTGCTGATATCGAAGCGCTATTTGTGATGGGTAGTGCAGGGACCATCGCTTTTAATCGCCATAGTGATTTTGATATTTGGTTGTGTTTTCAGCCTGGAATGGATAAAGAGCAGTTGCAAAAACTGCAGCTTAAAGCCAGTGCAATTGAAGAATGGGCGAACACTATACAATTAGAAGTCCATTTCTTCTTAATGGATGCTCAAGCGTTTCGTCAAGGTAAAGTTTTAGCGATGAGTGCAGAAAGCAGTGGCACGACACAGCACCGTTTATTATTGGATGAATTTTATCGAACCAGTATATGGCTTGCGGGCAAGCATCCCATGTGGTGGTATATTGCGCCCGAAGAAGAACACAATTATGTAAAAATTAAAAAAGAATTATACAATGAAAAATTATTGAGTGATTCTGAAGTGATCGACTTTGGTGGTCTGCCCAGTATTCCTGTGGAGGAATTTTTGGGCGCTGCGGTTTGGCAGGTTTACAAAGGCATCGACTCGCCCCATAAATCAGTGTTGAAAATTACATTAATGGAATCTTATGCGGATGAATATCCGCACGCGATTCCTTTGGCTACAATTTTCAAAAAAGCGGTCTACGAAGAATTAGACGATGACGTGACTACTGATTCCTATTTATTATTACTTGATCACCTCGAGCACTATTTAATGGCAAAAGGTGAAACCTTACGATTAGAGCTTATTCGTCGAAGTTTTTATAATAAATTAGAAGTGGCGTTAAGTGTGCCCAGTCGCAGTACCTGGCGCCATGAAAAACTACGTCAAATGGTGCAGGTCTGGGGTTGGAGTGAAAAAGATCTGGAGCTGCTAGATGATAAACGTCAATGGACAATTCTTGAAGTGTTTGATGAGCGTAAACTATTGGTGGAGCATTTAACCAGGAGCTATTTGTTTTTATCAGAGTTTGCAAAACAGCATAGCGATAAACAATTAGTCGACCCAAAAGAGTTGACGATTCTCGGGCGCAAACTCTACACGATATTTGAGAAAAAGCCGGGCAAAGTAGAAATCGTTAACCGGGGTGTTAGCCACGATATTCAGGAAAGCAAAGTAACCTATTTGCAAGCCTACGATAAACAAAAACAAGACGTGTGGTTGATGTACAGAGAAAAAGTCACGCCATCGGATATGAGAAATTTCTCAGCCATTAAAGTGGCTCCCGGATTAGTGGAGTTACTTGCTTGGGGGTTTTTTAATCGCATTGTTGGTCCGGCGACGCAGGCGCTGGTGCATGCACCAGGTAGTGATTTAAGCAATCAGGACATTAGCAGTTTAATGGAGCAAGTGTATCGAGTGTGCGCGGACCCAAGCAGTTTGCGTCCAAGCAGTAAACAGCTCAAACGAACAACCATTCTACAAGCGTCGACTCTATTTATTAATGTGGGAAGTCGTTTGCCGACAGTTTCAGCCGCAAAAGATAAAGCGATCGTATCAGGAAATGTCGATGTGCTATCAATCGACGGTAAGTTAGCAAGCCTGGTTTGTGCGACGGAATTTTTATATATCACAACATGGCAGGAAGTCTATGTAAAAACGTATCGACAAGCCAAAGGCTTGCTCGATTGGTGCGCGGATTTTCTTACCTGGACCTATTTGGCATACCGTATTTCTCCCTCGACACTGCCAGTGATTCCTGAAGTCAAATGTTACGCTTCGCATTTTAGTAAAATCATATGCGCGCGAGTCTTGACTTTAATTAAATCATTGAGAGATTGCTATTTTTCTGAGCAGGGTGATCTCAACACGCGCTATATTATGGAAGTGGGTAAGCAGTTTTTCATTTTCAAAAAACATAAAGATTCGATTAATATTATTAAAGTAGAAAATTTTGTTGCTTTACTAAAAGAATTGGAAGCGCCTTGTCTTCGTTATCGTCCTTTGGTTTTGGATAAAGAGGCGTTGCAGAATAGTATATATGCTGAAGTGATTAACCATAATAGAAAAAACATTGTGCAAATGTTTTATCAGGTGATGGACAGAGGCATATTGGTTGTTGTAATCGACGACTTGGGTGTTATGTTTCAGCAGCTAATACCGAGTAGAGAACGAAGCTTGGTCATTCAACAGTATTATGAATTTCTGCGAGCTGCCATCATTCAGTTAAAATTTCCTAATGAAAAAAGAAGTGAGGCAATGACTCGATTTACAAAACAAGAGCAGGCTTTGTTGGAGGTTTATGAGGTTAGAAAAGATAATCTTAATGTGCAAGTGACGTTGCAGGAATTGTTAGGTTTGCGCACGATTTCTGAGTTGCAGCGAATTCAAGCGAAACTGAGTTTGGCTAATAAAAAACGCATATTTGAGTTTGTTTGTGACAAACAAAAACTAAGCTCAGAGCAATACGGCAGCAAGGTTTTTCAGCAAGTACGACAAGACTTGTCAGTCAAGGCGAATGCCAGTTCATATCTTTTCGTTAATGAAGTATGGGCGAATGCTGATGTGGTTGGTTTAAAAAGCAATGCTCATCTGCAATTAATTTATTTTTTAAAATATAAACGGCAGTTAGAAAATCTAATCAATCAGTCTAAATGAAGTATTTGTTTCATCCATAAGCCAATGGCTTGAATCTGTTCAATACAGACTTGATGTGCCATGGGGTACTGAGCCCATTGTGTGGAGCCTCCGAGTTGTTGCAAACGTTGGTAACTGGCTTGAGCCAATTGTATGGGTACAATAGGATCGAATTCGCCGTGCATCATTAAAATCGGAGGCGCTTGACTTGTAATGCTTGAATTCGGTGGATGTTGCAGATCACTTGAATAAGTGGATAAAGCGAGAATACCTGCTAGTGGTTGCGCAAAGCGTAAGCCACAGTGCAGCGCAATAACCCCGCCTTGAGAAAAACCGGCCAGTAGAATTTTATCGCTGCGAATGCCCGCAGCGATTTGGGCCTGTATCAGCGATTGCAATATTTGGCTTGATTTCTCAATGCCTTGTTCATCCATGTCGGCGTTAATTTGAGGCTGCCGTATATCGTACCAGGCGCGCATCACCATGCCGCCATTAATCGTTACGGCTTGTTTGGGTGCATGGGGAAAAATAAATCGTATGGCGGCATTTGCAGGCAGACCTAATTCTGGCACAATTGGCTCAAAATCGTGTCCGTCAGCACCTAAGCCGTGTAGCCATATAACACTGGCCTGGGCCTTGTCGCTAGGTTCTAAAATATGCATTTCAGGATTGCTATTCATGGGCGATACCATAGCGCAAAATCCAGTAAAATGCTAAACTTCATGCCATGTATTTGAATCCCCGATCCCGGCTAATTTTATGTGTTCTGCTTTTGATAGTGCTGGCAGGAATTAACGCCTGCGGACAAAAAGGTGCTTTATATTTACCGGATGAAAAAGTTGAGATCGACAAAAATAAAGGTAAGAAAAAATAACTATGGATTTTTTTCAATATGAAAACGGCGAGCTACACGCCGAGTCGGTGCCAGTAAGCAAAATTATTAAACAAGTAGGCACTCCGACTTATGTTTATTCACGTGCAACTTTGGAGCGTCATTGGCATGCCTTTAATGATGCGTTTGCCGATCATCCACATTTAGTCTGTTATGCAGTCAAAGCTAATTCCAATCTTGCAGTGCTGAATTTAATGGCAAGGCTGGGCTCGGGTTTTGATATTGTTTCTGCCGGTGAACTGCGCCGCGTAATTAAAGCTGGCGGCGACCCCGCTAAGGTGGTGTTTTCAGGAGTGGGCAAGACAATCGAAGAAATGCGTTTTGCTTTGGCGCAAAATATTTCTTGTTTTAATGTTGAGTCCGAAGCGGAACTGGTGTTACTTGATCAAGTTGCCACTGAAATGGGAAAAGTTGCGCCGGTTGCCATACGGGTAAATCCGGATGTCGATGCTAAAACCCATCCTTATATTTCCACAGGTTTGAAAGAAAATAAGTTTGGTGTTGCAATTGACCATGCGGAAAATTTGTATCAACAAATGCTGCAAATGCCAGGTATTAAAATTACTGGTGTGGCCTGCCATATCGGTTCGCAGTTAACGGACTTGAATCCGTTTCTTGATGCTTTGGATCGTGTATTGGCGTTAGTTGACGGTTTGGCCGAGCAAAATGTTCACTTGCAGCACATTGATCTTGGTGGTGGTTTAGGTGTGCGCTATAAAAATGAATCACCGCCATTACCCGCTGATTATTCTAAAGCCCTAATGACACGACTGGCGAGGCGGAAAGAGCATATTCATATTGAGCCAGGACGCGCCATTGCTGCCAATGCTGGTATATTTGTTTCTGAAGTCTTGTATTTAAAACAAAATGAAGAAAAACAATTCGCCATCATTGATGGTGCGATGAATGATTTAATTCGTCCGACCTTATATTCAGCCTGGATGGAGGCTATCACGGTTCAACAAAAAGATCATAGTGATGCACCCTTAGTCGATATTGTTGGTCCGGTGTGCGAAACTGGAGACTTCCTTGCGAAACAACGAGCCTTAAATCTGCAGCAAGGGGATTTAGTCGCATTGCGCTCAGCAGGTGCTTACGGTTTTACTATGAGCTCGAACTACAATTCACGCAACCGTGCAGCAGAAGTGATGGTCGACGACGATCAATTTTTTGTAGTGCGTGAGCGAGAATGTTTCGAAGATTTAATAAAAGGGGAGCATTGCCTAGACTAATGCAGCGTGTCGCCGAACAAGAAGTAATGGATGACTGGGAGAACGTGGAGGCTTATGCCAATGCGGATTTTAGTGTAGCGCACAATGAAGTCATAAGCCGCTACCAAAACACGTTCCAGCATTTGCTTAATCCCGCCAAAGTATTGGATCTAGGTTGCGGAGCGGCTGATATTGCCATTCGCTTTTCACAAACATCACCCCGTTCACAGATAGACGCTGTAGACGCCTCAGCGCCAATGCTGGCTTATGCAGAGCAAGCCGTGCGAATCGCTGGTCTAAGTCAGAAAATCAAGCTGTACGAGTCTATGCTGCCGGATTGCCACTGGCCAACTCAAATTTATGATTTGATTATCAGTAATAGCTTATTACACCACATGACGCATGCCGAAGATTTCTGGCAAGTAATTAAAACCATCGCCCATGCGCAGACTCATATTTTTGTGGTGGATTTATGTCGACCTGATTCACTTGAACAGGCCGCGGCTTTAACGCAACAACATATGGCGGATGCGCCAGAAATTTTGCAACAAGATTTTTATAATTCTTTATTGGCAGCTTATACGCTTGATGAAGTCAAAGACCAGTTGGATGCATTCAATTGGACACATTTTCATGTGGAAAAATATAGTGACCGGCATATGATGATTGCGGGCCGAATTTGTCCCTAAACTTTAAATTTTGAAACAGCTTTTTGGAGGGTCAAAGCGAGCTGTGCTAGCGTTTCACTGGATTTTGCCGTCTGTGCGGAACCATGCGCCGTTTTTTCTGCTACTTCACTGATATTATTTATACTCTTGTTGATCTCTTCTGCGACAGCGCTTTGTTCTTCTGCAGCACTGGCAATTTGAGTGTTCATTTGCGAAATATTTTTTACTGCTTCTGTAATGGTTTCCAAGGAATCTGTGGCCTCAGATGCTTGTTCAACGGTAGACTGAGCGCGTTCTTGGCTTTCGCTCATGGCCGATACAGCTGCTCGAGCACCCGCTTGTAAGCGTTCGATCATTTCGTGAATTTCGCGAGTTGATTCTTGTGTGCGGCTGGCAAGTACCCGAACTTCGTCGGCGACCACAGCAAAACCTCGGCCTTGTTCACCTGCACGAGCCGCTTCAATTGCTGCATTCAAGGCTAACAAATTTGTTTGTTCTGCGATGCCTTTAATTACGTCCATGACCGATCCGATGTTGTCGCTATCCGATTCCAATTTACGAATGACATTCATTGCCTGCTCGATGTCGCTCGCAAGCAAACTAATTTGTTGCATGGAATTTTGTACCACTTCTTTGCCTTTTGTGGTTTCAAGGTCAGCGCCTTTGGCGGCATCAGCAGCGGCATCGGCATGTTGCGCAACTTCTT